>CACWSI010000026.1 GCA_902763555.1 uncultured Erysipelotrichaceae bacterium
AAATCCATAGAATTCATCCATTCTGTAACGATGTTGCCACGTGTAAGACCGCTTTCTACAGAACCTTGCCACATATCACCTTGAGAAATAAAGATTGATGTTGCAGGTGTAGAAATCTCTTTTAATAATGTTGTGGTTTTACTTAAGCCTAAACCCTTACCTTGTGTATCAATGACATTACCATGTGTATCATTAAAAGCAAAAATATCTAAAGATACATTAGTCGGTCTTTGACTTGTTGATGAAGATGATGAAGATGATGAAAGGCTAGTAGATGAACTGCTGGAGCTTGAAGAGCTGGAGCTAGATGAACTACTAGAACTACTACTTGAAGAACTGCTAGAAGAAGATTGACTGCTACTAGAAGAACTTGATGATGAAACGCTACTTGAACTAGATGAACTAGAGGAAGAGCTTATAGAACTACTTTTTGATGTAGAAGTATCTATTTCACTGCTTGATGTGACTGTATTAGATGAGGAAACACTGCTAGACGAGTTGCTTCCACTATTTTTAGAAAAGTCACAAGCGCTGACGCACATTGCCATAAGCATAAATGCGCTTATTAAAATACTTTTCTTTTTCATAAAAAACCTCTCGCTAATATTAAACAAGAATTAATAAATGCTTTCAATGACAAATTATCACGATACTATCTTGATATTAGCGGCGAGCACGTCCTGTGGTATCGTAATATTTATTTTTATCGATATACATTAACTCTTCTGCTTTTCTAAGTGCTTCTTGGAAAGTTGTTTCATTAGACTTTTTATCAATGAAGCAAGTACCAATCGCCGCGGTATATTGGCCTTCACGCATCTTTTCTCTAATTTTAGTGGCCACTTCATCAAGTTGTTCAATCTTTCCTTGGAACATAAGAATAGTGAATTCATCACCACTGACACGATATGCACACATGATAGATTGATCAATGCTACTTTCAAAAACCTTCGCTAAGGAGATAAGGGCTTCATCCCCTGTTTGGTGACCATAGTTATCATTAACGAATTTTAATTCGTTCATATCAATCATAATCACACCATTAACGATATCTTGATAACGGGATAAATCTTCTAAATATGTTCTTCTATCATATAGATTAGTTAAAGGATCTCTAGAAGAGTTAATAGTCATAATAAAGATATAGTTAACCATCGCACATATTTCACAAACGATGTTAAGTAAATCATTTCTTGTAGTGATCATTTCCGCGGCAACAGTGGCTAAAACTAAGACCACACACATGATGATAACCATACCATCACGACGGTGCTTACCGTGGAATCTTACAGTAGAAACATAAACTGATACGCCTAAATAGAAGAAACATATAGCGTGAGAAATAAAGTTAAGGAACGTTCCTCTCATAAATGAAGCACTGACACCATCATCATTCATTTGATAATAGAATATTAGCTTTGCTAAAGGTTCCACTTTCATGAAGATAACTGGAATGAGATAGACAAGTAGATTCACTAATAATGGAATGGTAACTAATAGATAAAATCCACGACCACGTTTAAATTCCATATTAGTGAGTAAAACGAAAATATATAACAAGATTGGTCTTAAGATATAACCAAGTGAGGTAAAGACTGTACCTACTTCAGGCAAGCCTTTAGCTTGGGAATATTTTTCCATAAAGACCACGACTGAAAGAATTAGAACAATCAAAGTGAAAACTAGAAAGAAGATGCTTTCTTTTTTTCTGACACGTAAGTTTCTAAAAGCGAGAAACACCATGACGATTGAAATAGTAAATAATGGAATGTTAATAACAAAATATGAACTGATATCCATAAGTCTCCCAAATACTTGTGTGTATTTTATCACTTGTCACAAAAATTGTATATATCTTTGATTTTTGTAAATAAAAATCATATTTTACCGCTTTTAAATAACCACGATTTTTTAAGTTTATTTTGATATAGACACGATTTTTATTAGTAACATCACTAAAATAGTGTATAGTGAAAGTAACAGATATAGAATTGTGTAACGTTCTATTGCGGAGATTACATATGGGATACACTAAGGAAGATATCCACCAAATTGTGGAGAAACAAAGAGAGTTTTTCTTATCTAATCAAACTCTCGATATTTCGTTTAGAAAAGAACAATTAATAAAATTAAGAAATGCGATTTCATCTAATCAAGAAGTCTTGGAAAAGGCTTTATTTGAGGACTTAGGTAGGAGCGATGCTGAAGCATATTTCTGTGATATCGGTGATGTCATCATGGAAATTAATGAATGCATACACGGGCTTAAGAAATGGAGTAAACCTGAAACTCATTTCTCAGGACTAGCGTGTTTTCCTAGTATCTTCACTAAAGTGTATAAGATGCCATATGGTGTATCTTTAATCATCTCTCCTTTTAACTTCCCTGTTTTATTATCAATTGGAGTATTAGCCGCCTCTATCGCGGGTGGTAACACCGCTTTGATTAAGGCGAGCAGTAAATCAAAAGCCACTACTCAAGCTTTAAAAGAAATCATCGCTAACACTTTCAGTGAGAACTATATCACTGTTATTGACGGTGGCCATGATGTCGCAGATTTCTGTTTAGAAGAACGTGTTGATAAGATCTTCTATACTGGTTCCCCTAATGTTGGTAAACACGTTATGGAAATGGCCAGTAAGAACCTCACTCCCGTCACTTTGGAATTAGGAGGAGAAACCGGTAACTGGTGTATCGTTAGAAAGGACGCTAATCTCAAAGATGCAGCGAGAAAAATAGCCTTCTTTAAGATTTGTAATTCTGGACAAATTTGTATCAATATTAACCAAGTAGCAGTCGCTAACGAAGTTGCGGAACAATTCATTAACGAATTAAAAAATGAGATTATCCGTCAAATTGGTGAACAAGCTTACCTCAATCCAGAATATCCAAAATTAATTGCTCAAAGAGCGTATGAAAACATCGCTAATGAGGCAGAACAATATCGCGATCGAATCGTCTTTGGTGGAGAAGGTGATATCAATACTTTGAAATATTCTCCAACTATTATCTATCCTGTGGATATTGATGAACCAATTGTGAATCATGAAATATTTGGACCACTACTTCCTATCGTTCCATTTAACGATAATGAAGTTGATAAATTATTAGACACTATTGCTAGAAGAGAACATGGTTTAGCCTTCTATATTTTCACTAAGAATAAGAAATGGGCTAAGAAAGTTATGCAAACACAACAATATGGTGGCGGTTGTATTAATGAAGTCTGCTTACACCTCATGGTCAAAGGTGTGCCATTTAATGGTACAGGCCATTCAGGTATGGGTGCATACCACGGGGAATGGGGATTTAGAGAATTCACCCATCCTTCTACCGTCTTATTTGGTAAAACAAAGATGAATCTCTCTTTGAGAGAACATCCATATACTCCAAAGAAAAAGAAACTATTTTCTAAGTTTCTTAAGTAGGTGAACGTTATGATACCATTAATTCCAATTATTATTCTCATGTGCGCTGGTGCGGTTTTACTTTTCTTCTTCTTAAAAGAGAAAGTTAAAGCTTATTCCGTTAAAGCGGTAATGTTTAAAGCGGCAGCTTCTATTTGCTTTGTAGGTGTTGCAGCGGTTTCATTATTCGCTAAAGGGTACCACGCTTTATCAATATGTGTGATTTTAGGCCTATTTTTCGGCGTTTTAGGCGACATTTGGCTTGATTTCAAATATGTTTTCAAGGAACACGATAAAATCTTTACATACGCTGGTTTTATCTCATTTGCGTTAGGACATGTTTGTTATATCAGTGGCATGTATCTAGAGTTCTTTAACGGACAAAGTCCTTTATATATCGTTCTTCCACTTGTCGGAGGATTATTAATAAGCATTTCTAATCTCTTTATCGCTAAACCAATGAAACTAGATTATAGCGGTTATAAAGTCATTAGTATCATCTATGGCTTCTTCCTATTTAGTATGACACTATCAGCTTTGAGTTTATCAATTATGATGGGCTTTAATAATGTCACTTTAATCATGATCTTTGTAGGTGGCTTATTATTCACTATTTCTGATTTGATTTTAAGCGGCACATATTTTGGCAAAGGAAAAGAAAGACCGGTTGATATTATTACCAACTCGGTCACTTACTACGCTGCGCAGTTTGTTATCGCATTAGCGTTGTTCTTTATTTAATTTGCGTTTCTCTTTTTCAAGATTGTTATTATAGATTCTTACTAGTGTTGGAAGATTATATTTTAATATGAACGCTGGAAGCACAATTAATATTGCATTAACAATAGCGACAGGTAAACAAATTGTTAACCAAATGTTAGATTGACCAGTATACATCTTCCAGTCTAATAAGATGATAAGGAACGCCGCAGGAACACTGAATAAGTGAATAGCGACACCATATCTTGCTTCTAAGATGAAACGTGAGACATATTCATTATCAAATGGATTAGCGAATTGATTCTTATGAAAGCCAGTAAAGCTACCTAATTCCGGAACATGTTCTTTCCATTTGTTCACTCTTAAAAATTTATAGAACTTAAATTCTCTTGGACCGGTTTTGAAGATGCCTTTATCTTTTGAAAACCATTTCTCTGGCATCCTACGGATGATAAAGGCCACAAGACCATCAATAAGCACACTGATGATCACTAACGCCACAGTGAAAATGATATATAACCAAAACTTATCCTGATATAAAGGATTAAAGAAACAGTTTAGAGTGATGACTATGCTCATGCAGATGAGAATAACAATTGAATAAAGTAACATTATTTTTCCTCTGGTAAATATTCAAGTGAGACACCATACACTTGTTCATAGATTTCTTTGCAGCGTTTTTCGTTAAGTTCTTTCATATAGTTAACGTTTTCTTGCTGACTTAAATCTTCATCTGGATAGATTGGTTTTAAGAAGTGAAGTGTATAGGCTTGGATAGGAGCGCCATCTTTATCAAGTTTATCGGTATCACGCATGGTGATAAATGTTGGAATAACAGGAACATTATTTTTGCTAGCAAAAATGAAAGCACCTTGTTTTAATGGCTTTGGTTTACGATAATTCCACCACATCGATTGTTCTGGATAAATAAGAATGTAGTTACCCTTTTTAAGAATTGTGCTAATAGAAGCATATAAGTCTCTTAACACTGTTGGGTTAGTGGCTAATGGTAATGTATAGCAGTTTCTTAGGAAGAAACCATATAAACCAGGCATTGTATAATTACCTTCTCTAATGATTTTGAAGAGCTTTTTAGTTCTCGCATATTTCTTCATCGCTAAGTGAAGAGGAATGCTATCAAATGGTGAGAAGTGATTCGCGGTGATAATTGCCCCACCTTTGACACTCTTAAGGTTTTCAATACCTTCATAGCCGTCGATTACAATATGACCCTTTTTAATCATATGTTTGAAATAACGATTGGAATAGTAATTAGCCCACATGGTCTTAATCTTACTAGTCCATTTCTTTCTTAAGTAGTCAACGTCTCCTGGCATTAAGTGATTGAATGGAGGATCGTTTTCCACATCCACATCAAAGCGTCTAGTTCTTTCAAGAGTGTTGATTTTATCAACGATAGCTTGTCTTTCTTCGCTGAGTTTAGGAGCGATTTGTTCATCGTTTCTAATTCTTTGATCAATGGAAGGAACACGAACTTTTTCAGGTTCACCGTTAATCTTATCGTGATATTCTTGAGCTTTAGAAGCTTCTAAATTACAGAAGGCTTTCACACCATCGACACCTTGAAGAATCTTGTCTGTGACTTCTTGAGGAATAGCCTCTCTATTCTTAAGAATCATATCTTTAACACCAGCGATTTCAGCGTATTTGAAGAATTCTTCTTCATACATGATGTTTTTTAAGTTCCAAGGTTTGAACATTAAGTTATAGTGAATTAAAGATGGGTTTTCCATTCTTTCCCCTAGTGGCATCACGTTCCACTTTGGATCAATAAGAAGAGATTGACCTTTACATAAATAGTTAAAGACATCTTGGTCTTGGGCCACTTTGAAAGTGACTTTTTGTAATAAGTTAATAAATCTCTTTTCTAAACCAAATTCTCTAAGTTTCTTAAAGTTCATTAATAAGACACCAGCGTTAAAGTATTTGGTGTGGTCCATTTCAATGACTTTTTCAACATAGTTAGAAAATTCGCTATAGAGTTGAACTGAAGCATCAGGAATAGCGCCCACGAGGTTATTACCTAAATCGGTGAAATAAAGTTTAGCGATATCATCTCTAACGACAATGTCACTATCAAGATATAAACCTTTATTAAATACTAGGAATAAGTTAGGCAAGAATAAACGGTAATAGGTGGTAATTGTATAGTAGTCACGGACGTCTAACTTCACGGATAAAGAATGCACTTTCGCGGTGACGTCCATAAACCAAATGAAAATGTTTTTGTTATTTTGATATTTACGTAAGATCTTCTTACTCTTACATGATAAGCCATCATGGAGCACGGTTAAGTGATATGTATATTTCTTGCTAGCGTGTCTGACAATACTAGCAATAGTAACTGAGAGATATGGGATATAGTTATCATCCACTGTGAAGAAGAGACGTACAACTTTTCGTCTAGCCATAAATAAAAGCCTCCTTTAGGCAGTAACAATAATAACAAATGACCATATAGAATTGATTCTATTTGTCTGTAACAGTCTCTACTTAATGAGTCCCAAAAAGTAGAACTGCCAAAAAACTATAGTATAGTCAAACTTTTTAGTCAAAGGTCTACCTGTTAACACTTTGTTACAATAGTAACATATGCACATAATGTACGCATATATGCGAGAGTATAAATTATGTTGACACAATCAGTCTTTTGTCGTTTTATGAATGAATAAAAAAACACCTGGCTCGAAAGTCAGATGTTTTTGTTTGTTTTTAATTAGTAAACGATGTTCAAATCGTTAAGTTGAAGCATTCCACTATAATCTAAGCTCATAGCAGCATTGACACCAGCAACAATTTGATTGCAAAGGGTATTTTGGCCTTGAACAATGTCACCAGCTTCTAACTCATAATTCATATAGACACTACTAAGCGGATTGTTAACAATCGCGCCTTCGTTGACCATGACAGCATTTACTAATCCTGGTCTTATTACATCGTGACGATTCTTTCTGTTTCTTAAGATATATCCAATGACTTCCCAGTTATTCCATGGGGCCCAGTTTTCATAATACATGCCCATAGTACCACTTTGATTACTACCAGTCATATCAACTACGCTGGTGTCGACATTCATTGGATGATCATAAACTGTTTCTTCATAGGTCTTTAAATATGATAAATCGGTTAATCCAGCCTTAATGAATAAATCAGTAACAAATTTGGTACCAAACGTGTCAACTTCACCCATATTTGAATTGAAAGAAATAACGTTTGGTGAATCTTTATAATTATCAAATGCCTCTGATCCACAAGTATCTAAGAAATTGATTTCGTTATTATCTTTGTCAAAGAATGTGATAACTGAATATTCAATGTTTTGTTCATAAACAGATGGCGCTCCATGCTTTCCTGGAACTACCTCAACGCTATATACGTTGTAGTAAGACATTTTTTCCGGACTGAAAGATGCTCTACGCAAACCTTGAGCAACAGTTTCGAAGGTTGTTGCAACTTTGTTTTTAAGTTTCATCATCTGGGATGGTCTGATGCCGAGAACAACGTCGGACATATCAATTCTGTCAACATATCTTAAGGCCCGAACAAAAGCGTTAGGATTGTCAATGTCTGCGACTGTCATTTCCCATGCATATGTTGGTTTGACTTCGACTTGTTGTTCATCTCCGCCAGGAGCACGGATTGTTGTCATTCCTGTAACTGCAGCTAAAAGTGCTGCGGCAATTGAAGTAAGAATCATAATAATTTTTTCCTTTCTTTTTTACTTTAGTTTTATTCTATTGCCATGTTTTATATGTATCATTAAAAAAATCACGTATAATCGCGCTTTTTTGTGTTTTTAATTACAGATTTTTAAAAATGTAAAAACAATTTCAAATTATGACAAAAAATTGAAAATATCTTGATAACGTCAATATTTATATCATTCTACGAAATAGAGTTGAATATTGCATCAATTATATCCAATAATTCGGTGTTAACCGCACTACTTTTGTCTAAATCAATTGAAGCGATATATTGCTCTTTTATTTCGTCAGGTAATTTACCTTTATACTCTTTTCTTAAATCACTTAATCCTTTTTCATATTCCCCTGTTAAGGTTTCTGCTTCTAAGGTTTTCCAAGGTGTTCCGTGACGGATACCTTCTAACTTAATCGCAGTCACATTTTCATAATGATCGTTAACGATATTGTCATATAGAGAATATGTCTTACAAGGAACAGTTTTATCTTCTGTTCCATGAATTACTATGTAAGGAATATCTGGATTATTCATAATAGCGCTTTCAGCGGATTGATGTATTTTAGCGCCCCAATGTAAGAATAAGCCTAATTCAAATGCTGGCTTTGTTAAAATCATGGCTTTAGAAGTGTTAGCTTCCACTGAACCATACATTAGTTCACTTGGAGTGTTATAAGCGGAGAATGAGGCTACCGCTTTTACACCATCGACCTTATTAGAGGCTGTAACCGCCCCATAGGCGCCCCAACTATGACCGATAAGGAAGATTGGTAATTCTTTAGTTTTATCAAGCTCTTTGACCTTATTTACTGCATTTACAACACAGTTAGTGGATTCATAGAGCGTTCTAATGCCTTTACCAGTACTACGACCACATCCTGTCATATCAAAAGAGAATACTGTATAACCATGTGTGACATAGTAATCTTGCATTTGTGACATATTAGCGTCTGCGAGGTTTTTAACGCCGTGGGAGAACACTATGACACCTTTAGGAGAAGAGTTTTCATATAAATAACCAGTAAGTGTTTCTTTACCACATGGGAAAGTCACTACTTCTCGATCTTTTAATGATTCATAATCAGCGCGACATTTTTGTACACGATAAAAGTCTTGTTCTAATAAATCAGGATCACAGTTTCTAACATTAATATAACCTTCAGTGGCTACGAGTGTACCTACAATGCCTAGACCAAAATAAAGAACAACCGCTCCTATGAGAGAACCAATGATTATCTTCTTAGCTTTTTTGTTCATTGATGATGACCTTTTGTGGGCGTTTATAAATACTCTTAAGTATTAGTTCACTGATGAATAGTAATAAGATGGATGAAATGATTGTAAAGACATAGATGAGAATAGTTACTAACCACATTGGTTCAACCCATTTAGTGATATTCATTGCCCCACACATAAATGCTTGATTCATCAAATAGATGATTAAGGCTAACTTATCAGTGTATTTGAATAATGGTAATCCTTTGAACTTATTAAGAGGTTTAAGCACCATTAACATAAAGAATAAAGTTGCCACACCAAAGGTGGTAACAATAATATTGTTAACAATATCGTGAAGATGCTTTAAGAAATAAGCATCACCAAAGCTATATGTTTGGATAAGGATATACGCTCCTATTGAGGCTAAAAGTATTAGTGTCCATAGACCTAGCGCTTTAAAACTAAATCTTTCTTCTGGATTAGTGAATGTCTTAAACCATTTCTTACCAACGTAGTAGCCAATAACATAAGTGACCGCAATCATGGCTGGGCCAAAGAAGAAGCCGACTGCTACTTCAATAGCGATCACACTAACTACCGCTACAATACTCCACTTATCATTACGTTGTAATACTGGAGTAATCAAATAGCAGATGATGATATAGGCAAGATAATAATAATTATCGACTTGAGTGATGATACGACCAAGATAGGCTCGATGAGTGGCAAACATCATCCAATCCCAACTGTTATTGATAGCCATGTAAATAACATCCCAACTAGCGATAAAAAGCACCACTATTAAAGCGGGAATCATTAATTTAATTAGATTACCAAGATAGAACTTCTTTTTATCAGTGATGAGCTTTTGTGAATATAAAAATCCTGATAAAGCAGTTAGACCTTGTACCCCTTTACTTAAAAGCATTTCATATGGAATCGCTCTAGCGTAAAGAATATAGAAAATATGGAATTGCAATACGCAAATCGTGGCGATAATTCTATATATAGAAATGTTATTAAATCTTTTCACAATATATATGATAATGTCTTTTTAAGATTAACGCTATAAGGAACAAAAAACAGCCCTGATTTATTAAGGCTGTTAAATACGATTTTGGCAGGGGTGACAAGAATCGAACTCGCATCAGCGGTTTTGGAGACCGTTGCACTGCCATTGTGCTACACCCCTAGCGCGCTTTGTTATTATTACATAAATTAATTAAATTATCATCATTTTTTATCAATATTTTTCCGACTTTATTAAAATATCGTTTTCATAAATTAGTCTAACTCTGAAATATGGCTCGTGATTTATTAATAAAGGCAAGAATACTTTATCGCCTTCCCACATTGGGTAATTAAAGATGTCTTTAATGGGAATATAACACAGTTCACCTTCATTACAATCAATGAGGTCACCATTATAATCAGTGATCTCATAGATGTACATCTTTTCAAAGTATCCATCATAGATGAAGTCTACTTCACCAGCGCATTTTAATGAATGAACATCTAATCCTGTTTCTTCTTTAACTTCACGAATAGCGCATTCATCTGGTGTTTCATTATTTTCTAAACCACCACCAACACCAATCCACTTACCTTTGTTATAGTCATTTTTCTTTTTGTTACGATAAAGAAGAAGATAGTTTTCATCTTTCTTTAAATAACAGCATGTGGAGTAGCGGTCAATTTTCATAGCACTATCATATCTTTTATGCTCTTTAATTAAAAGAAATGAATATGTATAATGTAGATAACTAATCTTAAAAAATAAGGAGTAATCTATGAAATCTTTATTTAAGCACAGTGTTTTAATCTTAACAGCTTTATTTATGATGGGCTG
>CACWSI010000027.1 GCA_902763555.1 uncultured Erysipelotrichaceae bacterium
TGAAGTGTGCGTTGAAATCATAAATAGATATAGGTTAACACCAGAACAATTAAATCTTCTTAGATCAGTCACGCTTGGCTACATTAGAAATAATTACGTTAAACATGACGCCGAACAATTAGTAGATTTCTAGTAGTTTTAAAAATCTGCTAAATTGTGGATATTTAGACTGACGAATGTAAGTGTATAAGTCAAAAATTGCATTTGTCAGTCTTTTATATTACATAGTAAAGGTTTGATTTTTCGTTATTAAAGTTAACATAATGACAATTATACGAAGTTAATGTATTCACGCAAATCGATGTGGAAAATGTGGAAAAGTCGAGTTATCCACTTTCATCACTCTCTAGCTTGATCCATGTCAGAAACCCCTAAATATTTAATTGCCTATTTTTGTGGTTTTCCTCAAATTCTTAATCAAATGTGTGTTAATAACCATAGGCAAAATAAAAGCCTCATCTCTGAGGCGATCTGTCTTAATATCTTCCCATATTTTAGAGGCCTAAATAGTATTTGAAACAGTCTGCGGTGAACCTGTTATCCACCATTTTATCTTTGCTAATAAGGAACTCTCTATTAGCTTTTAGAACGGTTATAAAGCCCTTATCAAAATCTTCATACATAGCGTTTATGAGACTGCTTGAGTCATAAGGACGTGTTGGTTCAATCTTATCGGAGACGAAAACTAGCTTTTCAAGCCACCCCATTTTCTTTCTTCCGGTCGTATGATACTTAATCGCATCTAAAATCTCAGGATCAGCGACACCGAATTTATCACGGGCCACCATTGCGCCTAAGAATTGATGGTATGCATAAGCACCAATATCTAAGAATCCTGGGTAGAATTCTTTCATTAATCTTAAAGATTCTTCATCATTTATCCCTTTAGCGACGTCATGGAGGATACCAGCGACATAAGCTTTAGAGAAATCTAAATGATGATGCTCCGCGAGTTGATAAGCCATGTGGGCCACTGATTTGGAATGTTTGAATCTACTCTCTTTTAGAAGAGGTTTTAACTTCTTTATAAAATAAAGTTCATTATCTTCGATGTAGCGGATAACATCTTCTTGAAGATAAGCGCTTCTAAGTTCTCTAATGTCAGATGATGAAACATCCATTGTGGGGCCAGAAATCGCAATCATATGGTATTTATCCACATTGACCTCGTTTAGTTCATATTTTGGCCTTTCATAATAGATTATTTGGGTGTTTTTAGCGATTTCTTCTGGTTTTGCCCATTCATGAAAGGCATTGACTTGGTCTTGGCCAATCAAAAAATAGAGTTTATCGTTTGGATATTTCTTTTTGAAGTACTCCACTGTTTGATAACTACGAGGTTGTTCAGGTTGATCAAGTTCAAAAGTATCCACACTGAAGCCAGGAATATTTTTGATGGCAATCTGCACCATCGCTAATTTGTGTTCTTGGCTAATGGATGAACTTTTCCAAACCGCAATTTTCGCGGGAACGAAAACCACTTCACCAGGATAAGCTTGTTGAGCCATAATGGCCATATTGATATGTCCTAGGTGAATTGGATCGAAACCACCACCGAAAATAATTCTATTCATTATAATTTGATTTTTGGATTCTCTTTATTCCTACGGAATAGGATGATAACTCTACCCATGACATGAACGAGTTCAGCGTTTAACTTGTTAGAGATATCAATCGCGACTTCCATAATTGGAAGAGAGCAACCTTTCATCACGTCAATCTTGATTAATTCATGCGCAGTTAAAGCTTTATCGAGCATATCGATAAGAGTTTGGGATATATCGTTTTTACCGATTTGGTAACGAATGGTTAATGTTGAGGCTAAAGCCTTCAAATCACGTTTTTGTTTTGGTGTTAACATAGTTATTTAATTTTAGCGATACTTTCTTTGAGTGCGACGCCCTTAGGTAAGCGTACACGAATCATTTGTCCTTGGGCGATAAATGATAACCAGCCTAAGCCTTCGATGGCGATATCGTGCCATTTCTTATCATTTTCCATCGCATATTCAAACATATCGTAGTCTAAGAAGCTAACTAATCTTTCAGAGACTGGTCTAGCAAAACGACGGATATTGTTTTCGTTAATGTAGTCATCCAACTTCTTGGATTGCACTTTTCTTGTTTCCACGCCTTCTGCGGAATAGAAACGATAGTTTGTGGTCTTACCTTTAATAATTTCAAAGGCCGCTAAAGAGCCAACCATGAGTGCGTCACCAGCGCTCATTGTGCGGGTGATAAATTTCACAGCTTTCTTAGGAACGATTTGTCTAACGACATCTTTTTCTAATTTGCCTGTCGCGGATGTAGTTTGAGAAATACCTGGTAATTCATAGAAGAATGAAGAACGGGATAATGGAATTTCTAACACGTTCACGTTTGTACCTGGATAGGTGATGGTTTTGATTTGTCTAGTTGTCTTATTTTCAAAACCTTTCATCGCTCTATTAATAATAGAAGTCTTACCAGATGTGGAATTACCAATCATATAAACGTCATGACCTTTTCTAGCGGTGTTCATGGAATCGATTAATTCTTTAGAATCAATCTTATTTGTAGCGCCTAAAAGTCTGACAGATTTTGGTTTAATGCCATAGGCATTGAATGTAACATTAAGATATTCCACTAAGGATTCATCTTTCACATTAAGTGGGAATAAGTCACGTTTATTGCCAACGACAATAACATTTAACTTCTTCACTTTCTTAGCGATTTCACTATTAAGAGTGCCGTTGAATGAGAACAAATCAACAACCCAGATAATAAGTGCGTCTGTCGCGAAAGCGTCATCAAGAATCTTTAAGACTTCTTGGTCGACCTTTTGTTCAAGCTCACTATTATTGAAAGCTTTCATTGTTTCAAAACATCTATCACAATAGATGATTTGGATTGGTGTCGCTCTGTGTAATGATTCAGGAATGATATATCCTTTTTCATTTTCGTTTTCACATTGTAAGATCGCACCACAGTGATAACAACGTAATACTCTACTCTGCTTGCCCATATTTTGTTCTCCAATCTGGCAACTTGCCTTTTTTCTTTAGATGTTTTCTAATCGGTCTATCTAATAGACGATTGAAATGCGTGGTAAATTGGTCTTCTTTGACGACTTTCTCGGTTAACATGACGCGTATATGAGCGCCTCTACCGGCAAGTACGTCCGTCATCAATTGATCACCAACGAGCATTGTTTCTTCTGGCTTATAGTTATTTTCCTTAAGGAACTTTCTAATCTTACCAGAGAATGGCTTACGAGCGGAATTAATAAACTGACATCCAATCGCATTCGCATATGATGTGACACGCTTACCGCGATTGTTAGAGACGATGATGACTTTAAGACCAGTCTCTTTAAGAGAGTTAATTAATTTGACCGCTCTATCGGTTGGGGTCAATAAACGATAACTGTCCAACGTATTATCCAAGTCGATTAAAAGGACACTGACGCCTTGTTTCTTGTAGAAGTCAACTGGGACTTCGTAGATTGACTGGGCGTGTGCGAATGGAACGAATTTGCTGAACATATTTATCTAAATAAATAATACCTTAAAACAGGCCTTAACTGTGAGAATAATTTAATTTTTCTCACAAACTATATTAAATAATAAGATAAGAAAAAAGCCTCTTTTGGAGACTTTATTCTAAATTATATCTTTTGATATATAACATAGTTATATGTTTTACTAATTATTTACTAGTTATATACTACGATATTAATCGTCTAAATCGTCGAATATGGAGATCTGTTCGAAACCTTCTCTATCAGGTTTTTCTTCCTTGACTTGGGTTGCTGCTTCTTCCACTTCACCATCTTCATCATTATCTTCACCTTCATTAACAGGTTGAGGTTCTTTTTCTTTAATGGTGATTGGATGAGAAACGGTGTTTTTATTGATGATTTCAATGTTAGTGTCTATGACACTATCGATTTCGGTTTTCGCTGGAATCTCGATATTCTTCTTCGCGTATTTAGCTAAGTCAGAGAGATAGAATTCCGTTAAATCAAAGGCGAAATACTCATTAGTGTTCAAGAAGAGATTTATTTTTAATAAATCTGCCTTGGTGTTGAGCTTAAAGGCACTGACAACATGATGAATATCGCTCTTGAAGCAAGGCATGATGTTTTGGACTTTGCCTAATCTAGCGGTTAAATTCACGTGTGCATTATCGAAAATACGATAATGACCTTTATCAGTGAATAAGATCACTTTGTTCTTTTCTTCTTCATCGAAGGCGATTAACGCTACTGCGTTATTCTTACCTAAGCCTGCCACTGATTTAACACCACCAGCTTTGCTAGAAAGAACACTTAATTCGTTCTCATTGAAGTATGTAGCGTTACCATTACTTGTAATAACAAGTAAGTTGCTATTGCCAGATAAGACTTGGATATCGGCGACTTCATCGCCATTAAGTAAACGCATATTGCGTATTGGGCGCGAGCGTTTTCCTTTTTCTATCATATTTAAAGGCATACGTTTAATTTGGCCATATTTGGTCAAAATGCCTAAATAAATGTCATCTCTAAAGTCAGTAACTGCTAAACCTTTGATGATTTTTTCACCAGCGGCAAGTGTGGAGAAGGCATTTAAGTGATCACCTTCATCTTTCCATCTATTTTCTGTCATTTTGTGGACAGGAACGCAGATGTAATTACCCTGATTTGTAAAACAAATCAAATAGTCAGTAGTATTGACCATACCACTAGCGATAAGTTCATCGCCATCCTTTAAGCCAGGAAGAGGATTATCGCCACTACTACGATAAGATTTAAGTGTGGAACGTTTTAAGTAACCATCACGAGTTAAAGCAATCATTACATCGTCTTTAGCGATAAGTTCACGCTTATCAATTGGAGCGATTTCTTCTTTTTCTTGGATGACTGTACGTCTATCGTCGCCATACTTATCGGCGATAGCTTTTAGTTCACGAACTAAAACACGGTTCAATTTGCTCTCATCTTCTAAGATTCCTTTGAGTATTTCGATATCTTTTAAGAGTTGAGCTTTTTCGTTTTCTAAGATGACCTCATCAGTGTGAGATAACTTATATAATGGCATTGTAACGATGGCTTCTGCTTGTTCATTTGAGAAACCATAACGGTTCATTAAGTTCACTTTAGAATCCGCTTTATCTTTACTGTGTCTGATGATTTCCACGACTTCATTGATGTTTAAAGAAGCTTGAATTAAGCCTTCAACGATGTGTAATCTCGCTTGAAATCTATCTAAATCGAACTTACTTCTTCTTGTGATAACATCGACTTGGTGAGCGATATAAGCATCAACATAAGTAAGAAGATTTAAAGTTCTTGGACGGCCATCCACGATCGCCACCATGTTTGTGCTATAAGATGAGACTAGGCCAGTCTTATTGTTTAAATATTGTAAGAGTAATTCGACTTTTGCATCTTTCTTACAATCGATGACAATTCTGATACCTTTCCAGTCAGATTCATCACGTACTTCTAAAAGACCATCAACCGCTTTGCTATGGATAATCTTATCGATTTCAAAGACTAATTGGTTCTTTTGTGTTTTATATGGAATTTCAGTAATGACAATCTGTTGATTGTCTTTGTTTTGGACAATCTCTTCTTTACTAGCGATTTCGATACGGCCTCTACCAGTTAAATAGATGTTTTTAAGACCTTCACTTTCGTAGATGATACCACCACCTGGGAAGTCTGGGCCTAAAACAAATTGCATTAAGTCTTCAATAGTTGCAGTTTTATGACCAATACGATAAACGACCGCATCAATAATCTCTTTGAGATTATGAGGTGGGATTTCAGTAGCCATACCAACAGCGATACCTTCTGTACCATTAGCGAATAAGTTAGGGAATCTAGCAGGTAAAATAGTTGGTTCGAATTCGGTATCATCGAAGTTAAGCTGCATATCAACAGTCTTTTTATCGATTTCTCTCACTAATTCGTTACTGATTTCGGCTAATCTAGATTCGGTATAACGGTAAGCCGCTGGAGAGTCACCATCGATAGAACCGTTATTACCTTGGAAGTCGATTAATGGGTATCTAATCTTCCAATCTTGGCTCATTCTAGCCAAGGCTTCATAAATAGATGTATCACCATGAGGGTGGAAAGTACCCATAACCGCACCAACGGTATGAGCGCATTTTCTAGTTGGTTTATTGAAGACGTTATTGTTCTTAAACATTGTGAAAATGATACGTCTTTGAACTGGTTTTAAACCATCTCTAACGTCAGGAATAGCACGATCTTGGATGACATATTTTGCGTATGTCGCATAGCGGTCACCCATGACATCTTCCATTGGTTGTATGGAGATATTTTCTACGTAATTTTCTTCGACTAAATCAATCTTTTTTCTAGCCATAGATTACTTTACCTCCTTAATGAAAGTGTCAATTTTATTGAAGTCAACGTTCTCTTCAACCCACGCCCTTCTGACACTAGCGTCACGGCCCATTAAAACGTTAACTCTTTTTTCTGCAAGAATTGGATCATCAATCTCGACTTGAAGTAAAAGCCTGGTCTTTGGATCCATTGTGGTTTCTTTTAATTGAATAGCGTCCATTTCACCAAGACCTTTATAACGGTTAATCTTATAACCAGCGCCCACTTTTTTCTTGGCTAGTTCTAAACCTTCGTCATCCCAAGCATATTCTTGAATGACCTTTTTACCGTCTTCTTTATGAACACGATAAAGAGGAGGAACCGCAATATAGATGTGGCCTGTGGTGATTAATTGACGCATATAATGATAGAAGAACGTTAATAATAACGTTTGGATATGCGCACCATCGGTATCAGCATCGGTCATGATGATGATTTTGCCGTATTTTATATCTTCAATATCGAAGCTTTGTCCAAAGCCCGCGCCAATGGTATTAATGATGGTTGCGATTTCTTCATTATGGACTAATCTATCGATAGAAATTGAGTCTGTATTAAGTGGTTTACCACGTAGTGGTAATATGGCTTGGTGTAGTCTATCTCTGCCCTTCTTAGCTGTACCACCAGCGGAATCACCTTCCACGATAAAAAGCTCGTTTTTAGCGTAGTCTTTAGACTGCGCTGGGGTCAATTTGTCACTTAAAATGACCTCTTGTTTAGGTTTTTTATTACTTCTAGCCTCTTCTTTTGCTTTACGCGCAGCTAATCTCGCGGTTTGTGAGGCCACACATTTATTAATCAAGTTAATGGCGAACTCTTTGTTTTCGAGTAAGTAATAAGTAAACTTATTAAAGATGAAATTAGAGACGACAGAAACCGCTTGAGGAGTGCCTAATTTGCCCTTAGTTTGGCCTTCAAATTCGAGGAGCATTTCCGGGATTTTTAAGCTCACAACTGCGGTTAAACCTTCTCTAATATCGCTACCTTCTAACTTTTTACCTTTGGTAAGTTTGTAAGTTTCAGCGAAATCATTAACGGCTTTAGTGATACCGGCTCTAAAACCAGTTTCATGCGTACCACCATCTCTTGTTCTTACGTTATTAACGTAAGAGAAGATAGTTTCGTTATAATCTTCATTACAATATTGTAAAGCGATCTCAATATCAATTTGTGTTTCTTCATCGGTATCAGCGAAACTGATGACAGGTGATAATGGATTCTTATTAATATTGACGTTATTGATATATTCCACTAAGCCGTTTTCATATAAAAAGCTTTGAACTGTTCCGGTTTTTTCGTCGGTAAGAACAAATTCCACGCCTTTCATTAAGAAGGCACTTTCTTGTAAGTGGCTAGCAATTGTATCCCATTTGAATTCTACTGTGGAGAAGATTGTGGCATCTGGTTTAAATCTCACTAAAGTACCATGTTTTTTACATGTACCTACAACTTCAAGTGGAACAACAAGATTGCCACCATTTTCGAATTTAAGATGGTAGATATTGCCGTTTTGATAGACGTTTACGTCTATCCATTCACTCAAAGCGTTAGTGACACTAGCGCCAACACCATGTAAACCAGCCGCACTTTTATAAACTGCGTTATTGAATTTACCACCAGCGTGGAGTTCAGTAAAAACAACTTCGACCGCAGGTCGACCAGTTTCTTTATTGATACCCACAGGAATACCACGTCCTTCATCAAGAACACTGATGGAACCGTCTTTATGCATGGTAACGCAAATCTTTTTGCCATATCCTGACAAAGCTTCGTCAACTGCATTATCAACAACTTCCCACACTAGATGATGGAGACCTGCACTATTGGTTGAACCAATGTACATAGCCGGTCTTTTTCGGACACCCTCAAGACCCTTCATCACGTGAATATCATCGGCTGTATATGTTGTTTTTTTGATATCTGACACTATATTTTCCCTTTGCAAGACTTAATTATATACAAATTAAGTTGCAAATATAAAGCAATTTTGTAGAATATAAAGGTGCGATTTGGAGGTACAAAAATGAATATATTTGTAAATATATTGGTGCCAATCATTTGTTTGCTAATTGGTTACCTAATGGGAAGCGCAAACATCTCAATTCCATTAGGAAAGATGGTCTTTAAACAAGATCCACGCGAATTTGGTTCACATAATCCAGGTGCCACTAATTGTGGTCGTTTATGGGGTAAAAAATACTTCCTTATCGTATTCTTCTTTGACGTATTTAAAACAATCTCCCCACTTTATATCTGTTGGGCTATCTTAACATTCGTTCCACTTAATAATGGTCTACCATTATTACCAAGTGCTTCCGCTATGTATGCTGGAAACGTTGATGGCTATATGATTCAATGGCCTGTTTACTGGGTGGCGGTCATTGGTGCGATGCTTGGTGGCATCTATCCATGCTTCATCGGATTCAAAGGCGGCAAAGCCGCCTCATGTATGGTCGGCATTACCTTAACCACCTCTTGGACATTCGGTGTGATCGGTGCTCTTTCTTATTACTTCACATTAAAGAAAAGTGGCTATGTTTCCTTGGCGAGTATCATCACTTCTATCATTAACGCTTTAGTCACTTGGGTGTGGGCAATTCTCCTATTACTTAAGGTCATTCCAGCGGGTACATATTGGCAATTCTTTGTCAACTGGGGACCAATGCTTTACTGCAATTATGTCTATGCCATTTTGATGACAATTATCTCCATCGTTTTAATCATCAGACACCGCACAAACATCGGTAGAATTAAAGCGGGAACCGAAAGACAAATCACTTGGATGAAAGTAAAAAGCAAGTAATTAATTAGTAGAGTTAATAACTTTGTTATTATAGACAAAAGCACTCATAACCGAGTGCTTTTTTCATATCTATAAATTTGGGCTTAATTTTTAGACAATCCAGAGGTGGTATAAGAAGTAAGAAATATCTGTATCTGGATAATAAACCATGAACAATTTTTTGCTTTGATAATAAGAATATGAGGTCCCAAAATTTAGCTTATATTGAGAATCAAATGAACTATAAACCCGCACTAATTCTTGCTCCACAAATTCATTTACGTTTGCCTCAAATTCAGTGTTCTTACCAGTCTTATAGAAGTATGTGTTAATGAATTCTTCTTTCTTATTAGACTTTGAAAAATCTAAAACATAATAGACAGGACCAGATTGATCTTCAAAACCAGTGATGTTTGTGTAATAAAAGAGTATCTTCGCGGAAGTTAAGTATTTGATTCCACTATTCTTTTCTACACTCTTTAAGATTCTTTGCTCTTTAGGCGCACATCCTAATAAAGAAAAAGATATAAGGAATAATATAGGAGCTTTTCTAAGGATTTTATTCATAAGTTAAGATTACACGCTATCTTTTTGCGTTTCAAGGCTCTAAAAGCCTATTAAGGCATAAACAGACATAATAAAAACACTCTTGCGAGTGTTATTATTTTACTTTTGATTCATGTTTCTCATGATTTCGCGAATTTGTTTTTCACTTGGGGTTCTACCCATGCTTCTAAACATCGCGCGAATCATCTTTTCATTCACAGGTGGGTTTTCTCTTAATTGTTTTTGGAAGAGATAACGAGTAATGAAGAATGCTGCAACAGCACCGACAAGCAAACCACCAATGAATAGTAACAAACCTTGCCACCATTCAATCATAGATTGCACCTACTAGGCTCTGCTGTCGTATTCGCCTGTATCTGTGCGAACTAAGACTTCTTCGCCTTCTTCAATGAATAATGGGACTCTGACCACTAAGCCTGTTTCTAATGTCGCTGGCTTTGTTGGTTTGTTGACTGTGTCACCTCTAACGCCTGGATCACATTGTGTAATCTTTAAAGCGACTTTAGCAGGTAAGTTGACACCGAGGATTTCACCTTCATAAGAAGTGATTTCGACAACTTCATCACCTTTTAAGAATTGTTTTTCCCAAGTTAAGCGTTCAACTGGGATTTCAACTTGGTCATATGTTTCTTGATCCATGAAGACTAAGAAATCGCCACTATCGTAGAGATATTGCATTTGTCTTTTGTCTAAACGGACGTTTTCAACCATGTAACCAGAGTTACGAGCTAATTCGTTAATTGTGCCTGTACGGACGTTTTTAACTTTGACCTTAGCAACCATCTTTCTCATCGCAGTTTTATTTAATAAAATATCTAAAACTTGGTATAAATTGTTTTCATCGATGAAATAGTTGCCTGGTCTTAATTCTGTAACATTAACCATATAAATTTCTAATTCCTTTCAATAAATTCCTTGAATATTATATCAAATATTCATTATTTGACAAATGGATTTACTCTCCGCTCTATCTCGAGGGT
>CACWSI010000028.1 GCA_902763555.1 uncultured Erysipelotrichaceae bacterium
AATGTAATGCATTAAGGCAATCATCTTGTTCACAATTAAATCGCCCGTTACAGCGGCTTTTCTGATTTGTGAATATCTAAGTTGAGGATCATAGGTATGATAGTGATTATAATCAAACCAATCACCGTCTAATGATGAGCCTATACGAGAATTAAGTTCTCTAATCGCATAGATGACATCACATTTGATAGATAACAACGAATTGAGATAATTGTTTCCCGAACTTACACCTTGTTTGTCAACAAACTTTTGACGGTCTTTGTTACGAGGAATAACCACTAATTCTTCAGTGATTAGTCTCTTGCATTCAATAACGATGTCTTCACTTAACTCGTATGCTTGACCAATGACATCGATAATCTTTTTAGCATCTTCATCAAACTTCTCATCAGTGACATTTGATAATAACGTGGTTAGTAGCACCATGTTATAAAAGGCATCATAATGTTCTAGTATCTTATTCTTCATACATTAATCCTCTTTCTCGTCATGTATTCTTAATAGCGCATCATACAGTTTGTCATGTATTCTTAATAGCGCATCATACAGTTTTAATTCTTTAGTGCCTATTTCGTCATCACAGGCCATAAGGCCTGCAACAAATTGAAGCAGGTATTCAATCGGATATTTATCAAGTTGCCTAATTTTGTGGAATATTTTCCTTACAAATTGTGGTTCCGTACCACCACTCATCTTTTTACGAAATACATCTTCTCGATAGACCTCATTAGTGACATGGGCAAAGTATAAACGTTCTCTTTCGTTGCTTTCCTTACCCGCGGAAGTAACTAACTTTGCGACATCTAAGATAAAATCATCAAATTCTTTATTTTTTATTCCGACTTGAGATAAATACATTGTTAAAAGGAAGTAGCCTTCACGGCCATAGTCTTCTTTTTGAGCATCGCTTGAATCAAGCAAAACTTGTAATGATTTTCTTATCTCTGGAGTCATTTACTAAAATAACGCTAATATGCGCTTAATTAAATCGGATTCTTGATAATTGATGTTCTCGTCACATGCCATGACCATCATGCCATATGTTAGGACTGCTTCGCGAACCTCCAATGGAAGCTGTCCTATGAATTCTAATGATGCTTCAACAAACTTTGGATCAGAACCATAATCGGTCATTTCACTAAAATCTTTAGGACTTATTTCTGAACCAACAACAGCCTTAAAGAATGAATACTCATCTCCAACAAGAGTGACATCAGAAGAAACAAATAGTTTTGTGAAATTGGCAATCAAAGTGTTAATATCTTCCTTGGAAGCGCCAATCTTTTGAGAGTATTCAATGATTGTCTTTAAAGCCCCTCTAGCAATTAATACTTTATCTTTTGGGCTTAATTGGGCTTAAGTTTAAAGTATTGGTTAAAAAATCACGATAAGAAGTGTTACTCATATTATTTTATTTCCTTTTCTTGTTTTTAGAGTATCTTATTTGCGCGCTTATATCAACGAAAGAATGTGTCATTATTTCTTAATAAAGAATATTTCAGGGAAAACGTTGATATATGGCTGATATTTCATCATTAATCTATCTATGGTTTCAAAAGCTCTTTTCTTGCTTTTAAATGATCTTATTAGCACATCATTGTCACAAAAATATAATTCTCTTAAGCACGAATAGGATGTTTTGTTGAGCCTTATGTGTTGTTTTCTCGCGGATTTATAATAATCCACAACCTTTTCATATGCATCCGTATAATCATAGTCCTTTGGGTACATTTTGCCGAAGATATAGTAGTGATATAAGATGTATATCGCTGCGTTATAACCAGGAGGCGTTAATTTTTCGCAACCATCAAAAATCAATGATGCCTGTTGGAATATCGTGAGCAATTGAGGAATCTGTTTTTTAGTATATTTGCGGATAGAATAATATTTCACATCATCTATCAATTCAAAGAGCAATTTATCATTACGAGGTAATACCACTAATCCGGCTGACAAAAAATACCATCTATCTAAGATAATATCGTTTAAATTCAGTTCGATTTCGTTCTTTTCAAATAGCTTTTTTGTATATCTATGAAGAGTGATTGCTTTACCAATAATAATATGATTTGCTGGGTGATTATTTAACGCGCTCTTAAGGGTAAGATTATATATTCCAGCTATAGAAACTTTATTTTCGAAATCCTTTTCATAGTTAAGCATCGCTTCAAAGAAACAGCACATCTGGTATTTGCCATAGATGTTTTGTTTTTCTAAAGGGCAATTTTTTAATACATCCTCACAAATCTCAAGAGGTTTTTTTCCATTGATTAATTCAACGGTAAAAGAGAACATATCTCGTTTATAGTATTCATTCGCAAGTTTATGAAGCAAATTGTTTTCTTCATCGGACGGAAGATTAAGATTATTGACTAAATCCGATAGAACTTGATTGGCCAAAAACAGCTTCCTATAGTTAGTGGTAAGATCAAAATCCGCTAATGCCGCTAAGAAAACACTAGATAAGAGATTTATGTAGTAAATACGAGCATTGCCTTTTTCTTTTAGTAACTCCAAATTGGACATCCTATCTTTGTTATCCATCGCTTCGTACAATTTGGTGAGATAGTTTAGTGTTTGAATATTGTATTGATAATTAGAATAATAACCTTGTTGGAACAATTGAAGATAGAGTTGGAAGCAATTGAATGCATCTTCTTCAGGGTAAAGATGATGTAACGTATCGCAAACAAAAATTACCAAATCATAATCTATATTCTTTTCAGATATTAGCAATTGGAGATACTCCATTATAGGTGAAAGATCATCACTTTCCCCAGTTAAAATATAATGCACATCAAGGGCATAGGAGAGGAACAAAAAACCATCAGTAACATCAACGTCGTTATATTCATTAACAGCGTTTATAATTTCCTCATAGTCTGAGACGCTAGGTAAACTACCATCATCCATTATCAAATAAGCAGAGTTTTTCATTTTATTAATCAGTGCTTCTTTTGACATAATACCATCTTTGTCAGGATAAAGCGCTCTCGATAGATGATTAACTATTGCAATATGGTTCTTAAACTCACCATGATGTTCTACTGTTCTATCATGAATATCAATGTTTTGGAAAGAACGATGGTAGACCTCAATGTATGTTTTAGACAATTCCAAAGAAGCTTTCAACAATGGCACATCATACGAATGCCTCATTGCAATTGTGGCTTTCCTGTTAATCTCATAAAAATCCACTAGATTATCTGTAAAATCAATGTCGATTCTATAGCATTTTAAATACACGGCCCAAAATCTTATATAGGAAGATAAGATCGTATCATGAACAAAGAAATAAAGATTTGAATATGAGCGCATGGTTATTCCTTTGAGAGTAAAATCGTTTATTTTATCTAGTCGACATATTGTGCCTGCAATAGAGGCATAATACAAAATAATGTTAGGTCCATATGATGTTTCCTTATCAATTGGCATTAGAAGACGATAAATATTGCAGTAATTTTGGAACGCTATATCTTGGCTCAAGACATCTCCGTCACTTACTAACGAAGCAATATAATCATGGTCTATTTTTACAATGTCCAGTGCTTCAGCGACTTTGAGATAAGCAGCAATGGCTAATTCGTGAAGCTCGAATTTCGTTTTTTTAATAATAAGTTTCAATAGAGGCAAACTGTCTTTTATTAATTTAATGTTTTTATCATTGGCAAATAGAGTAATTGCTACGACAAAAAGTAAAGCTATTGAAGAAGTTAGTTCTTGATTCTTCACTAA
This sequence comes from uncultured Erysipelotrichaceae bacterium, assembly GCA_902763555.1. GTDB lineage: Bacteria > Bacillota_I > Bacilli_A > RFN20 > CAG-826 > RUG14515. The sequence continues at coordinate 3,736 of CACWSI010000028.1, forward strand.
GTCCTCGATGAATGATTTGAAGAAAGGTGGGCAAATAAAAGAAGAATTGTCAAATCCATAAACAGATAATAAAATATTTGCCAAAAATACGAACTCGTCATCCTCATTTTGATCATACTCAATCATACTAATGCGATTAATGCTTTCGCTCCCGTACACCGATATGCCATACTCTAGCGTATCTTTTAGAAAAGCATCCAAGAAACAGTCAGAGGTGTTGCTAGTAAGGGAAAGAACGGCTAATGATTCAGCTTCGCTCCAAGTAGTTTGGTCGCTAAAGTGTAAGAATCTATCTTTGAACATCCCGGCTAATGCGCTGTAGTCTTTAAGCATTTGGTAAAGTGGAATAAGCGAGATGAACGAATCATCAAATGCATAGTTGTCACGATGGGTAATAATCGAAGCAGCTATCAAAAACCCATCATATTTAGCAACTTCAAAAAAGGCTTCTCTATAAAGAGGATGGGAGAAAACTATTTTTCCATCAGGAGTTTCTTCAAGGAAAGAGGATAGATATCTTTTAACAATTAAAAAATCAGCATAATCGAAATCCAGATACTTTATGTCCAAAGTAAACCTTCCATCTTGTTCAATTCTATTTGAGTCTTTTAAATAATTTTTAACCCCTAAAATGTATTGCAGCCCACCAACAGTAAGGCCACCTTTGTTCAAAGACAGACAATAGAAGGCTTGGCTGACATCAGTTTTAACAATCTTGGCGCCTTCTTCCATAATTTGAATCATCGCTTCATTTAAGTCATCAGGGAAAGACTGTATTGTTTCTAATAAACGCTGTTCTCTATAATCGATGTCTTCTTTATTCTTTTCTCGTGCATAGATTGTGAAAAAGTCATGACGATTTATCATAAGAAGTCTTTCCACTAAAGCAGATAAATAAATACATTCATGGGCATTTTTCTTGTTCAATATGGCCTTTTTAAGAGAATCTGTTAATTCTTTACCATATGTCTTGAATTTCAAGTTTACAATTGAAAGAACTTCTTCATCACTCACTTGATCGATAGATACATACGACGTATTGGCAATATCTAAGACAACTTGCATTTTGTCAGCATCAGTGGCCGTTGAAACAATCGTCTTAAATGGATATTTATTCAGTATTACAGTTGCTAAAAAACTAAGTGTAGCGACGGCTTTTGAGGCATAAAGGCGGTCAACAGCATCGAGTATTAAAACAATTTTTTTAGCGCCATTATATTTAGTAGCAAACTCGTGTACGCCCCTACTAAAATCATCGATGAAGTTCTCCTCTGACTGCTCATCACGTTTAAGTCTAAAAGCTTGGATGTTGGTCTTTTTAAAGAGGCAACGATTTATGTATGCAATTATGCCAAAGTCATCATCTAAGCTATTATCCATAGCGATTGGAACATAGACAAATACATCACTATTGTTTTTGTTTCTATAATACGCCTCTGTCAAGAATGTTGTTTTTCCTGAGCCAGATTTACCCGAAACAAGCATGACCTGACTATTTTTGTCACTTAAAAAATTATTCAATGTGACAAATTCATTTTCTCTTCCGAAATAGAATTGATGCTTGTCTTCAGCCCTTTTGTCTACTTGCTCTTGCAAGAGGTCAAAGAAGTCTTTTGCAACCTTTGTATCGCCAACCAGCATTTTATACAAAGCATCTTCAATTCTCTTGATTTCTTCATCCGAAATATCAAGCTCTCCTTCTTTATTAACTGTAGCCGAATATTGCACAAGAGCTTCTTCTGAGAATTCTTCAATAATTGCTTTTTTTAATTCCTTTAAACCGCTTGAGCCAGCGTTTCCCAAATATGTATCTTTGGTTTCTTCATTAGCGTTAGATAGGTCTAATTCGTTTCTAAAGAAAAACAAAAAATGGTCCTTAGGAATTTTATTTAAAAAACACCCATAACGAATTTCTAGTTCTGTAATGCTTCTATCTTTTTCTTTTTCGGATAGAACTTTTTGCATTTGCTTAAAATCATCACCGAATTTTAATGCGGGGATTATTTTGTCTATTATTTCTTTTTTAACTGGGTAACCATAGCGCTCACCTAAAAAGGCGATGAAGTATGGTCTAGAATCATCTATTTCATCAAAGCAAACAGAAAAAGCTTTGAGTTCCGCTTCTTCTTCGCTCCTTTTCTCTGTTGAAATGCCCCACCTTAAATCAATGCCAAGAGCAGTCTCACCAAGTTCTTTTAATTTTTCATTAATCATTGGTAAAACTCTTTCATGCAAAATATCTCTTTCAGATTGCATGTCTTTAAAAGTGCTTGAAATAAATATTTTCTTCATTGTAAGTACTATCTTTTTGCCACAAATAGAACAATACCAAAATTATAGAAGAAGTGATCTTCAGTGAATTCTTCTTCTAAATCGTTATAGTGTTCTTTTATCCATGCCAGACCACTACTAGCGTATTTATCGCTTGGATTAGATTCACACATTGATGTGTAGTCTTCTTCAAAATAACCAAATCTCATATCAAAGAAGTCTTCTTTTTCGTCATAATCCATACTTAAGGTATTTATTCCTTCTTTGAGAAGTTTGATACTGTTATAGCCTGTTTTAGATAACATATAAGGTATTTGTCTACCTGTTAAACGGTAACCACCTAATTTAGAATCAGCGATTGATAACTCTTTCATCTTCTCAAAGTAACCATTGGTGTCTGGATATGCCACTTCGAAATTATCATCAACATCTTTGATAAGGATGTAACCACCTTTAACTAAATATTTTCTTACTCTCTTAAGCAATAACTCCGGATTGGATAAATGGAGTAATACGAAAGAGATGTTGATGATATTAAAGCCAGGAAGACCTCTTTCAATTAAGTAACTATTAATCGCTTCATCTAGTTCATCTTCGTGCTCAACATTCGCATATTTGAATGTTTTATTTTCATCTTTGATTGTATTCTGGGCCTTTTCGATACTAGCTTTGTTGAAATCTAAACCTAGTAATGTATATGGCTTATCAATGTGTCTAAGGGATTCAGACATGTATGTACCATCGTTACAGCCAAGGTCTAAAACATTTAATTCATCGAATTCCTTTGAGTAGTCAAAATATAAATCACCATCAAATCTATGAAGTATTCTTTCTTGAACTTTTAATCGTTTAAGTTCCACATCTGAAGCATGTTCATACATAGTATTAGCTTCACGTTTCTTAGGTGAAACTGATTTCATTGGTTTTAAGATTGTATTAATCTTTTGGAGTAATTCATTAATCGCATCATTGATATTGTTATTAGAAGCGTCAATCCAATGCATACGATGGATGTAATATTGCATGGCTTTTGATAATTCTTCCTTATCTAACTTGAAAGGCAGAATTGTTAATTCGGCATCATCTTCAATAATGCGCTTATACGCCATTTCAACTTCATTAAGAACATGTGGTGATTTAGAACCTGTGTTATCTAATAAAACAACAAATATCTTAGCGGTCTCAATCGCATCACAAATGCTAGTGGCGTAGTCCCCCATTACATCTCTTGGGGCATACCAGCATTTGACACCATTAGCCTCTAACGTACTGACGATTTGATCAGCGACATTTTTCATTCTTGTGTTATACGAAATAAAGACATCATGTTCCATAATGATTACCTCTTACTCATTATTGTTAAAAATTTATCTAGTAATATTCTAACAAAGAATAATTACTAATAGAATCAATTTAATAAAAGCGTTTTAACTCCTTTAAAACTCGTTTTATAAAGTTGAATATTTCTTTACTTATTAAGTGTTTTTTAATTTGTTTATCTAATTTGATATGCGTGATTATATCTTTTTCAGATGGTTTGAAATGATATTTACGATTACTAGCGAACGCATAAAGGATGGCTAAATCCACCACGATTAAAGAAGCATTATTGAAATCATTCTTTGCTAGCCTATCTAATCTTGCTTTTCTAGCGTTATCCCAACTAGAAGTATTGTCGTCTAAATAAATGTATGGATCCACTCCTGTAACATCTTGATAGAAGCATAAAGTCCAGGAACGATTCACTAATGATTCATCTTCCTCGTTATATACTTTCTTAGCAAATTCAAAAGGTATAGTTGGTTCATTAAGTGCACCTAAACCATACACTATTGATTGTCTTATCCAAATATTGCTTTCTTCATAATAGAACTGCTTTAGTTTTGGGATAAGACTACTATTGGATTTATTTAGTCTAGTTAAATAATAGATGATTTGCCCTTTGATAGCCTGCTCAGTTCTTCCACTAATATTAGGATTGAGAAATACGCTTTCATATGCATTAAGTAGATTATCGACAATGACTTTGTTTTGCTCTTCATTTAGATTCTGGCATTCATGGAATACATATTTATTAACGTCTTTAAAATGAAGATGTGTTAAGACATTGATTACTTCTTCTTTAGAAGTCATAAAAGCTTTAACCATATTATTGGCTTCTCTTATTTGTTCTTCTTTTGATAAGCCACTTTCTTTTATTGATACTTCATCATTCTTAGCGATGTGAATTTGTTTAGAAGGGATATCACTATCAAATAGTGTTTTTAAGTCATTATAGGCACGCACAAAGGCTGGATCATTTAATGATATATCTTTGATAACTTCAGAGCATTGGACACACGCTAATAAGAAATTAAAAACATCATTATATGAACAATCATCTATTTTGAAGATGATTAACTTTCTTGAATAATTAATCGCTCTTTCTACTTCTTTATCAATCCAGTTAGATTTACAGATATTATTAGAGGCGAGTAAAAGAAATAATTCAGCCTCTCTAATAACACTTTCAATAATTTCAGGATATTTCTTACCAACAGGGATACCTAAAGGCGCCATCCAGACAACAAAGCCATCGGATTCTAAAAATCCTTTTAACTTGTAAGCAGTATTGCTGTCTTTAGTGCTGTAGCTTAAGAAGATATATTTCATATGTTAGTAAAAAGATATTACAAAAGGAAATGCTTATTTTTTCCTAAATGATTATCGCCAATTATTTAATTCACTCCTCAATAAAATACTAATGTATCTAAATTAACTAGACAACTTTTTAATGATGATGTTTGTATAATAAATGTATATGAATCTAAAAAGTAATATTTATACCCTAATTAGAAATGCTTTGTCTTTGAATAATGCCTCTATTATTAAAGAAGATGATAATTATCTTTTTGTGGACGATAAGGAAGCCGCGATTCTATATATCGTAGTTAAACAAATAAACGAAACACTTAATTCATTAATAACTCGTGGCATTACCATAGAACCAACTGTTTCAGTCATTAGTGAAGTTAAATTAAATCTTACTAAGAACAGTGCCTTTAAGTGCTTTAGAGAAACTTATCAATATTCTTATACCGGCAAACCATTTGTATTAGATTTGCCTTATCAAATATCCGAATTGACTATGAATGATTTTGATTATCTAAAGAGTCACTACTATCGCAATGGCAACGATGAACCATATCTTAAAGGGTGTATTAAACGTGGCATGCTAAAAGCGCATTACGGTGAAAACATTATTGGTTTTGTAGGTGAGCATCCAGAACACGCTTTAGGTCTTCTTTTTGTAGATGAAAGCTACCGTAGACAAGGCATTGGTGGTTCACTAGAAAAAGCGATGATTAACAAAGTATTGGAAGAAGGAAGAGTTCCTATCGAACACGTCGTAATCACTAACGAGAACAGTAAAAAGTTACAGGCTTCTATTCCTGACATGAACAAAGATGATGGATATGTGTATTGGTATTTCTAACGCTTAGCGATAATAGCCACTAAACCGACTTTGAAGTAATAAGTTGAATCCGCGAATAATTTTTCTAAATCATCACAATGATCATCTACCCATTTTAGATACCCGTCGTATTTAGTTTTTTTATCCGAAGAAATCATGTCCACAATATTTTCCCTAATATAGGAAAAATTCATATTCATGAGATCTTTTCTTTCATCATAGTCTCTACCTATCGTAGAAATATCTTCTCCTATAATTTCGATATCATGATATTCCGCTTGTTTTAAGTGTGTATATAATTCTCTACCCATAAAGCGGTAACCAGTATGAGCTAAACTAGCGTCAATATCTTTAAAATATTTGACGATATTATTTTGGTCTGGGTAAGAAACAATTTGTTGATCATCAACATCTCTAATAAAAATATATCCATCTCGTTTTAAGAACTTCTTAATTCTTCTAATAAGATTGCCTGGCTTTTTAAGATGCAACAACAAGAAAGAAACAAATATTAGATCAAACCCTTCGATATCGTTTTCTTCACAAATCTTATTAAGATGTTCGTCAAAATCCTCCGCCTCAACATCAATTTGATATGGCTTATAAGGTGTCGTGTTGACATATTTTAATGCTTCGTTATACATTTTATCGCTATATTCAAGGCCAATAATATGTTTAATATCAAATTCAGGTACAACTGATTTCATAATTGTATTACCGTTATTTGAACCAACATCTAATACTTCAATGTCTTTCTTGTTCTCTAGTAGTCTTTTAAAAATTTTGTCGTTATATGGTTTTACTATTCTCTGTTGCACAGATAATCTTTCTTGTGACTTGAATCTAACGGTGTCGTATTTATTTTCTATTCTTTCGTGAACGGTTTTTTCACTATCATCTTTAACAATATCAGGCACACTTATTAAACCTTTGCGTAGCGTTACCATAGCCATATTAAAAAACTCTTTTTGTATTTTTAAGCCATTCTTTTCTAATATTTTTAGAGCTTTTTCATTTTTAACATTACTATTTAAATCGCCTGTGAAAAGAGGAATGATATTCTTTTTATATTCGAGAGCGTATTCTATTTCTTTTAGCATCCAGTCTTTTTTAATGGTGTCACATTTAACCAAATCATCTCCTTCAATAAGGATTAAGAAATCGTTACAGTAATAAATCGCTTCTCTAAGGCGTTCAGGGAAGTCTTCACCATATCTTATTTCTTCGGTGTCCAAAAATGGATTATAGTTTTCGCTTTTGAGAGTTTTTTCGAGTAAATTGCCTAATGTCCAGTTACTCTCTCGACGATAAGAAATAAAAATGTCGTTCTTTTTCATAAGTTGTGTCTCACTTTGATATCATTCTTATAATAGCAGCTATCTATATTTTCTCATTGTTTTAATCAAAGAAAAAGATATTCTCTTATATCCATATAAAAACGCCTCCCAACTTGAGAGGCGCATCTATAAATAATTTAAGTTTAATACTAGTCGTCCTTATAGACATAGCCATCACCATTATCGTTCCAAATATCGCCATGATCATCACGGTATTGTCCACCACCAATATCTTCTAATTCTCTTTCGTCTCCATCGTAATTAACGTATGTCTTTTCTACTGTTTCATAGTCATCAGAAGAATCACTATAGTCATAATCACCATCATAATCGCTGCTTGATGACGAAGAACTTTCTCCACCTGTGTTACCAAGCGCTATTAA
>CACWSI010000029.1 GCA_902763555.1 uncultured Erysipelotrichaceae bacterium
ACTATGACAATAAAGAATTATCATCAATCATTGATGAAATACTGGTAAAATATAATATTGCGGTTCAAGATTATAAAGCCGGCAAAGATAAGGCCTTAAATTACTTATTAGGTCAAATCTATAAAGAAACTAAAAACAAAGTTGATTCACTTAAAATCAAAGACATGCTCTTAATGAAATTGGAGGAAAAATAATATGGCAATTTTAGTCACAGGTGGTACAGGTTATATCGGTTCCCATACAGTCGTGGAACTATTAAATAATAACTATGATGTAGTAATCGTTGATAACTATGTTAATAGTAAACCAGAAGTTTTAAATCGTATTTATAAAATCACAGGTAAGAAACCAAGATTCTATGAAGTCGATTGCACTGACTATGAAAAACTAAAAGAAGTTTTCCAAAAAGAAAAGATTACAGATATTATTCACTTCGCTGGTTTAAAGAGTGTCGCGGAATCTGTAGAAAAGCCACAACTATATATCGATAACAATATCGGTAGTAGTAAAGTCCTATTAAGACTTATGAGTGAATTTAATGTCACTAATATTGTCTTCTCAAGTAGTGCGACAGTATATGGTGTTCCTGACCATGTCCCACTTAAAGAAAGCGATAAAGTTGGTGGTTGCACTAACCCATATGGTCAAACAAAATTAGATATTGAATATTTATTAAAAGATTACGCTAAAGAACATAAGGAAGCTAACATCGCTATCTTAAGATACTTTAACCCAATCGGCGCTCATGAAAGTGGCCTTATTGGTGAAGACCCAAATGGCATTCCGAATAACTTAATGCCATACATCACCCAAGTCGCTGTTGGTAAACGTCCTCACTTAAATGTTTATGGCGATGACTATAAAACTGTTGATGGCACTGGTGTTAGAGACTATATCCATGTTGTGGATTTAGCCCATGGTCACTTATGTGCCTTAAAGAAATTAGAAGAAAAACCAGGCTTAGTTATTTATAACTTAGGTACAGGTAAAGGCACATCCGTTCTTGAATTAGTTCACGCTTTTGAAAAAGCTAATAGTATGAAACTTCCATATGTTATCTGCCCAAGACGTCCTGGTGATGTTGATGAAAACTACGCTGAAGTTTCTAAAGCCTATCAAGAAATGGGATTTAAGACAAAACTAAACATCGAAGATGCTTGCCGTGATTCCTGGAGATGGCAGTCCAAGAACCCAAACGGCTACGATAAGTGATTAACTTATCACGCGCTTGTAGCTCAGCTGGATAGAGCGCTTCCCTCCTAAGGAAGAAGTCGGGCGTTCAAATCGTCTCAAGCGCGCCACTATATAAGAAAGGTGGTTATCACCTTTTCTTTTTGCAAAAATACAAATTAATTGTTGTCTAACAAATGAATTAATGTATAATAAATATCGCACTGTGGGTCCGTAGCTCACCTGGGAGAGCGCCTCCATGGCATGGAGGAGGTAGCGAGTTCGATCCTCGTCGGATCCACCAACAATGCACTCTACCCGCTTAGAAATAACGGGTTTAGATAGTGAGCAAACACTGGATGTTGCTTCAAGCAGGACTATGAAAATAGTAAGTGTTTGTTAAAAGAAAATAGTGGTCCAATTCGGATCACTTTTTCTTTCTTTCAATAAGTTCATCAACGAACTGTTCGTCTTTTTTATCCAGGTGCCATTTCTTCAACGGCTCCGAAAAGTATTTGGATTTATCGCTTTTGACATCTGTACAAAAATAACTGGGTTCATTATCTTCTGGGTTTGGGTTTTTGCTGAACCTTACAAACTTTGATGGTCTTTTAAGCACCATCTCAGCGGAATGAGTCAATGAGAATCCGGTAATAGTGTATTTTCCTTCTTTCTCGCATTCTTCGGTTACCATTATCACTAGAAAAGGATGATAAACAGATTTCCGATAGTATCTAAAGTGATACTTGTCTTTACCGTTGTATTTTCTAAATTTTGACATGAAAAGTCCTCCTATTAATTAAATAGGGGGAGTTTTTTTATTTTTGTCCGATTTTTTGAAAACTTTTTAGAAAATAGTATAATAAATGCACGAAGCATTTTCGCTCGGAATGTTTCGGATACAGAAGGATGATAATCCATCCTTGGTAAGTATAGCTCCCCATTCATGTAACTATACGATAGCATTTGAGTCATAGAGATTATGCACTGGCTTATTGGGGTAAGCGGCTCAATGCGAAACCATCTTCCAATCTAGGAAGATTTTTTTATTCGTCAGATTTTTTAAAAAAATTTTGTGAAAAAAACATCGAAAACTGCTAAAAAATTACATAATATTCAACTTTTGTTCTAAAAATATGCTTTTCTTATACACGTACGTAAGCGTATAATGTAAGCATAAGAAAGTTCAAAGGCAAAACCGTTGTGAAACGGTGACGCAAAGCTATAGGGTCTTTACTAACAAAAAGATAGCCAGTTGTCTTACTCTGACAATTGGCTTTTTGTTTAGAGATGAAGACGAGAAAGAACAACAACTTAAAAATTGCTTTAGCTACAGGTACCTGTATTTTTACGCTTGCCACAGCGTTCACAGGAACAATAGCGTGGTTTTCAACTAACCTCTCCGCCAAGACATCTGGCTTAAGCGTCACTGTTAAAGCCGGTTCAAATATTAAATTATTAAGCTGTTACGCTATTAGATATGATGGTAACTATGGCGCTCTTGCTACCAATGTCATGAATGGTGGTGCAAGTATTGCCATGTCTGAATATGACTATATCTTCACTGATCGTAATGTTAACACCCCAATGTTCTTGAGGATGGAAATTACGAATTTTAATACATCCAATGATTTAACTGTCACCATTCCTTGTACAGGTGGTTTCAAAGTGGATGGCAAAGTCGAACCAAATCTCTCTAATGTTGTGTCCGCTAAATTTATGCGTGGCTTAAAATCTGGTAACACAGTGAGCGTTGATAATAACGTTTGGACTGGTGATATCTCCACAGACCCAGCAGTTGTTACTTCCTATCGAGGAATGTTAGAAAACTCAAGTGGTGTAGCAGGTACCCCATATGTTGTTGGTGATTCAAAATCAAATTCTATTTCTCTTACCTTACCAGCGGCTACCGCTTTTGATGAAGACTTTATCCTCACAAGACAAGATGAAGGTGGAAATGATATTGATGTTATCGTTGCTTATATCGCTTTCGACTATCATGTTACAGGTAATATTAATTTAGTTAGTTCTTACTTAGATTCATATCATATGACTGATCACAGTCTGACTTTTGCTAGTGATGTCCATCACGTCACCCTCGATAACGGAGGCAACTAATGAATAAACGTAAGTTGATTACATTTATTTGGAGTTCCATTATCTTTGCTTCTTTAGCAAGTGGTTTATTAGCCTCTGTTGCGTGGTTTGCTTCCGCTAATAAGTTTGATGTTGATATCACAGGCTCAGTCGTTGAAGAATACTTTCATTGTGGTAATGGCACTTTAGGACCAGATGATCCAAATACTGAGGTGATTGAGGGACCATTTGTCATTACTAGACCAATCCATTACTACCATTTAGTGGAATTCTTCCAAAGAGAAACAGCATTAGATACAACAGCGGAATTTGGTACTGACTATTTATATTTCCAAGTTGGTTACGACTTGGATAACGATGGTGATTTAGAAGTTTATGACTATGATGACCAAGGTATTTATCAAGGATCACTAGAGTCACCAAGTTATTCCAAAACACTAAATATGGCCTATTATTCAGGCGATAATGCTTTGATGCCTATCGGCACTAATGAAGTACCATTTATTGGTGTCTTTGATGGCAAAGCCGATGAAGGAATAGTAGTTTCTAATCTCAACATTCACTGTGCTGAAACTGTTATCGTTGGTAACAATACAGTCAATAGAGTCGCTAGTGATATTGGTATCTTTGGCTATGTTGCAGATTCAGATGGCAGTAATCCAACAATTATTGAAAATTTAAAAGTTAATGGTTTAACTATCGATTTAACCGATGCGACCTCTACAGTCGCATCACCTACAACAAGCATTGCCCACACCGATGCACACGCGGGCGTTGCGTATGTTGGTTACATTGCAGGTCACGTTCATTCATATACAAACTATTCAAGTACTGGTCCAACTAATGCCACTCCTTTATATAATGTCTACGTTACAAATGCGACAATTCAAGGTGGAGCAGGAACTACATGTGGTTTCGGTTATATTGGCTTAGTCGACACAGTTGATGGTGAAGAACCAACCGCAGTTGAAAGTCAAGTCACAACCACCCATGGAAGCGGTGGTGGCCAAGGCAGTAACTGGGGCGGATCTGTGAATTTTAGAGACTTTAATGCAAGGATAAAAACTCAATTAAGAAATGCTAACGCTCAAACAATTCAACAAAATCCGGCTAATAATGCTTCTTCAACAAGTACTAGTTATCAAAGAATGAGGACCTACGAAAATAGTTATTTAAGTGCATCTATTTATTATGGCTCGGCCATTATGTCAAACATTGTAAATAAAGACCCTGATCAAACAAGAATTATTTACAACTACTTAGATGAGGGTACTTATAACAGAAGCCAAGGTACAACATACGTTCAAGTTACAGGGATACCTGGTACAGTTCAGCCACTTATTACAGCGGAAGGTGATTATTATACACCTGATAGTAATAATACTGGTTACATTATTGGCGGTGTTGACAACAAAACTTATACAACTAGCGCTGGCTATGGTATGACTGTACGTACTGCTTCATATGAAACAAGATTTATTGCTAATGCGATGGGTGACACAACATATAATACGGAGCATATCAATTCAGGAACAAACAACGGAAAGACCAGTGGAACAGCAATCTCTTTCCCAACATACAACAAAACTAAACTTGAGATTTTGACGAATAGTTCAACTACATATGGTGCAAGCAATTATTGTTATATCAAAGATGAGCTTACAGGGTATAATCAAAACCATTCAACAAATTATAACTATACAAAAAACGACAATACTACTCCGACGGCTTTAAAACTTACAAAATACAATGATTCCAGAGAAACCCTTGACAGTATCCTATCTGGAACATCATACGTTCACGGATTGCACTTTGTCGGCAGCAGCGTCACATATAATAATTACCTTACTCGCAGCAACTTAAAAATATTAGGTGCCACAAAAAACAATTATAAACTGCCTAAAAACGCAATCGATTTCAATCTATTGGAACCTGGAAAAATCAACTTCTTTGCAGGATCTTACTATAGTAGAGGCACACCTACATCGAGCTCTGTCTTCGGATCAAACTCCGATAATTTCTTCTCCTTATACCATATTGTGAGAAGCGGCGACGATTTGGTAAGTACAAGCATTAAAAAGATATCTGTCATTTTTGAAAACACAGATAAAAGTGTCGATGCTAAGTATGTTTATCAATACTCAGATAATTCCAACTCTGCCGGTACAAAAGGTACTAGGGTTTTTGACTTAGCTTATATGGACCATAGCCCGGTTAACAATGCTCTGTATTATTTCGAAATACCTGTTGATAAAGGAGAATATGCTCTTGGTGCTGCAAATTCAAGTGCTTCTAGTTACGGAGGCTATTTGATGTATCTTGATATCGGCACAAGTGGTGAAGCTCAAGAACAAACCCATAACCAAACAATTAGCGTTGCTGATGCCGCAATATTCACTCAAATGGATTTCCAAATTGATAACTTTGTGACCAATAGTTGCTTTAACATTGCTTTCGTCATTCCAGAAGGCGCCACTAAAGATACATTCTCAGTAACTGTTTCAAGTGGTGATGCTGTCTATGAAGGTGAGGATTATTTCTGCTACGAGATTGTCATTGTTAACACGACACAACATGATTTCGTAATAAGCGCTTTATTAATGGATGACGATGATAATCCTAATAATGATTACTTCTATATGTACGCCATAAAATACAACACTGGAACGCGAACGGAATACACAAGTAGTAACACTTATACAGGCGTCAGTGGTGGTACAACATTGACACCAACTCATACATAGAGATAAAGCAAATATAGAAAGTCCTGAGTGATTCTCAGGATTTTTTTATATAATTGTTCTAAGAAAACATTTTTATTCATTTTCTAATCTCTAAACGTCTTTACTTATGAAAGCTGCTTTCAAAATGAACGTGACCAACAAGACCACCAAACTTTTTCTCGAGGGCGATGAAGAGGCAACCGCTATTGTCTATAAGAATTATCGATCGCTTCTTTATTTCATCATCGCAACTTATCTTAATCAAAAAGAGGACTGCGATGATGTATATCAAAATGTATTTATGAAAATACTTTCCAAGAGAAACGAAGTTAAAGACCCATCTTCTTTGCATTCCTATTTATGCGCAATGGCGAAAAATGAAGCTATTGATTACGCTAAGAAACGCTCACGCGAATTAAATAGTGATTTGTTAGAAGATATATGCGTGGTTAACGAAGAGAGCCAACTAGATTACTTCCTTCCTTACGATTTAACTAAAGAAGAGAAAACCATTGTTGGTTATCGATTAACATTCGATCTTCCTTGGAAAGAAGTTAGTGAACTAGTGGGTATTCCATCCGCTACTGCTAAATACCGTTACGCTCAAGCAATCGATAAGATCAAAAGGAGTCTAAAAAGATGAAAAGATTTGAAAAAGACATCAAAAAGAACAGCATAGAGCTCATCGAATCATCATTACCAGAAATCAGTTCTTTAGATAGCATTCAACCGAAAGCTAAAAAGAAAAGATATTTACCATTATGTTTCGCACCTCTTGGTGCTGCCGCTTTAGTGGTAACCGCTATCTTGATTCCAACTATTTTGAAAGGCACATCTACAAGCAGCAGTTCGGCTAAGCATAAATATAGCTATAACTTTGAAAATTATAAACCGACTTTTCATGATTTTAACGAAGTTGTTTATTATTCATATTTTGCTTATAACCAAGAAAATACTTCTTCTACTAATAAAGGACTATGTCCTCATAATAAATTAATGCTTAAAGGCCAAGAGATTACCCAAGAAGAAACTGAACATCCACGAGGCGAAGCATATGAAGACGAATATGGAAGAACACATTATCCAATTCCATACGGAGAAAAATTCGTTTTTTCAGAATTCTTATTCTTTGAATTTGATAGTGTCGATAATGAATTTTTAGAACAAAGAATTGGAAACGGACATATATATGGTTTATCTGTTCAAACCAATATCATGGACAATGGTGAAAAGATGCTCATCTTGAAGAAGGGTGAATACTTCTACTCATGTTTATCCAATGGTGTTGGTACAGGCTCAGATCGTAGTAAAAGACAACTCCAATACTCTGCTCATAAAACCATTGAGGGATTTGATGTTATAAAAAGCTTTGCAAACAATACACGTCTTACATTAACATTTGATTGTCGTAAAACGCCTGGTGTTATTAATTATGAAAGGTTAGAGACATTCGACATCGATGGTGAGACTTTCAATATTGATCCTAGTACTGTTTTCTTTGATCCTTTAACAATTAGTTTTGATTTAGATGAATTGAAAGAACGACTCCAGTTAGATCCTAACTTTGAAATCGTTGATTCTTATGGTGGACCTGACGCACTCGTTTATGATGAAACTGTTTCAGAAACTAACGCCTTCACTTTAGATGAATTTGAAGACACATTCATCATCTCAGAAGATAAATTACATTTAGGTGAAGTTGAATTAATTGAATTAAAAGGGGTCAATAAGATTTTTGCTTCTGAAATCAATTTAGATGGTCGTCGCGAATTAGTCTTTGAATCATTAGAAAAAGAACAACGTGTATTAAATATCTATGATGTCCATCGAAATAAATATCTCTATCATAAGCCACTTTTAGAGATTGGTGCGTATGATTATTATCTAGGCTTAAGGGATAATCATCTTGTTGTTAATCTCTTTGAACCAGGACTCACAAATGACGATCAATTATTAGATTATGGCCATTTCGTCTACAGTGGAAGCACAAGGGCGACTATTGTTTGGCAAAGTTTATTTAACATAACGAGCCTTGAATTAAATGGCGTTTTTGAGGCTGATGGTGTAACTCCAATCGAACCCGAGGGCAAATATTACTGCTTCAATAGCAATACTCCTTACATCATTGAAATTAAACTAGGCAGAATATCTGATCCTATCAACACTAAATTTCCATCTTTAGATCATCAAGTTAAATGTGCTCCATATGATGAATATCATATGCCAAATGAATCCCCAAGTTGGACATACTTATCAATGGATAATGGTATCTATCGTTATCAAATTTCATTTAGTGAAAGTGGCTATTCATACTACATCTTCTCTTTATATATTTTCAGTTTTGAATTTGATGCCGCGATTGATGTACCACCAATAGTAGAGCCATTCATCGAATAATTATATTCCAACAATCAAAAAGACCTGTTATTTTCAGGTCTTTTTTGTTAGAATTAGTCGGATTTGGAGATTTGATATGAAAACTCAAGGTAGTAAAATTGGTGGCATTATCATGATTGTATTAGGCGCTATATTTGCAGCGCTTTTTCTAGGTATTGCTATTTATAACAGTTCTACGATGTCTGAAATTTCATCTTCTGAATGGCCTGGTAATCCTTATGGTTCTGATCCACAATTTGAAATGGCGAAGTTTTCAATTATCGCAGGATCTTTCTTTGCAACACTTATATGTATCGCGGTTATTGTTCTTGGTGTTTTCACATTAAAAAGAGGTGTGACTAATCAAAAAGTTGTCAAAACTGGTAGACCTTCAACATGCATCGTCGAAGACCTTAGAAGTCATCACTTCCGTCATGGTGGTTGGACTTATCAACTAATTGTCTCTTATAAGGATGATAATGGTAACCCTCATAGATATTCCACTCAAATATCTAGATATGACTATGAGGATCTAAGAAGAGGCATGAAACTCGAATGCCTAGTGGCAGGAGAAGAATGCTATATCGATATTAACAACATTAAGGTTGTAGAAGATCAAACAGACTATTAATGAAAATGGCTTTGTTGAAACAAAGTCTTTTTATATTTACAATATAGATATGCTCGATAACGTTAAAAGGTTTGACATGAAGAAGCCGCCTACCAGGCAGAAGCTTCGTTTTTTAATGAAAATCATCGCTGGTATTACTACCCGCAAACAAGGACAAATTATTCACAAAGTGAATATGGAAGGTATTAAACCTCCATATATCTTAATGGGAAATCATAATTCCTACTACGATTTAATGGTGCTTGAAAAAGCCATCTTACCTAATCGTTGTAACTACATCGTGGCGATTGATGGCTTTATTAAAAGAGAATGGTTACTCCGCTCCATCGGTGGCATATGTAAAAGAAAATTCACTAATGATGTGAACCTACTTAGACAAATCCGTAAAGTCATCAATAATGGTGACATTATGGTCATCTATCCAGAAGCTAGATATTCATTATGTGGCACTAAAGCGATAGTGCCTAAGAGTAATGCCGCTTTAGCAAAAGCTTTTAAAGTCCCATTAGTGACATTAACCACGCATGGTGACCATATCGTTGAACCTTTCTATAATCCAAAAAGAAGAAAGATTAAAGGACTAGAAGCCACATTAGAATGTATCGCCACTAAAGAAGAAGTGGAAAAGTTATCCGTAGATGAATTGGATGCTCGTTTACAAGAAGCTTTAGAATACGATGATTATGCTTGGTTAAAAGAAAGCGGAATCCTCCTTACCGATAAAGATAGGGCTAAAGGTCTACATAAAGTCTTATATCAATGTCCACATTGTGGCACTGAATATGAAATGAGCGGTGAAGGCACTCAAATAAAGTGTAATCACTGTGGTAAAACATATGAAATGGATGAACATGGCGAATTACACGCTCTTGAAGGTGAAACTGAATT
>CACWSI010000030.1 GCA_902763555.1 uncultured Erysipelotrichaceae bacterium
CGATGGTGTTGACCAAGAACCAACTGTCTTACCTTCTAGAATTCCAAACTTATTAGTTAATGGTAGTAGTGGTATTGCTGTTGGTATGGCCACCAACATTCCACCACACAACTTAGGTGAAGTTATTGATGGCGTTATTGCCATTGCAAGAAACCCACAAATCACTGTTGATGAATTAATGGAATATATTAAAGGTCCAGACTTCCCAACAGGCGCCATCATCTTAGGTAGAAGTGGCATTCGTGATGCCTATGAAACAGGTACAGGTAGCATTGCTATTAGAAGTAAATGTCACATTGAAGAACGTGGTGAACATGGTTTAAAACGTATCGTTGTGGACGAAGTTCCTTATGGTGTTAACAAGGCTAACATGATTGAAAACATGGCCGCTTTAGTACGTGATAAAGTCATTGAAGGCATTTCTGACATCCGTGATGAATCCAATAAAGATGGTATCCGTGTTGTTATCGAAGTTAAACGTGATGCTATTCCAGAAGTTTTATTAAACCAATTATATAAACTCACCAACTTACAAGTGAGCTTTGGCATTATCAACCTCTGCTTAGTGGACAATGCTCCAAAAATATGTTCCTTACCAGTTCTTTTACAACAATACTTAGACTTCCAAGTCAGTGTTATTGAAAGAAGAACAAAATTCTTACTTGAAAAAGATGAAGCTCGTGATCATATCGTTATTGGCTTAATCAAGTGTCATGATAACATCGATGATATATCGTTGATATCATTAAAGAAAGTTCCACTCCAGAAGAAGCCACTAAGGTTTTAATGGAAAAATATGATTTCACTGAATTACAAGTGAACGCTATTTTAGCGATGACATTACGTAGATTAACAGGTATCGAAACCGATAAGTTAATTGCCGAACGTAATCAATTAGAACTCAATATCGCTGAATATAAGAGAATCCTTTCTTCTAGAGAAAACGAAGTTGAAGTCGTTATTAAAGAATTAGAAGAAATTAAAGAAAAATTCGGTGATCCAAGAAGAACAGAAATCTCTAACGTTGCCGCGAATATTGATGATGAAGATTTAATCCCACAAGAAGATATCGTTGTTACCTTATCTAGAGGTGGCTATGTTAAACGTTTAAGCGTTGATCAATTCAAAGCACAACATAGAGGTGGTCGCGGTGTCCGTGGTGCATCATTAAATGAAAACGATGTCGTTGAATTAATGGTTTATACCGAAACACATACTGACTTACTCTTCTTCACAGATTTAGGTAAAGTTTATCGTATCCGTGGTTATCAAATTCCTGAATATCAAAGAACAGGTAAAGGTATCCCAGTCATTAACTTAATCAATATCGAAAAAGGTGAAAACGTTAAATCCATTATCGCAGTTAACAAATACTACGATTATAGATATTTAATGTTCTTCACAAAGAAAGGTATTGTTAAGAGAACACCAATCAGTGAATACGAATCCATTAGACAAAACGGTAAGATCGCTATCACTTTAAGAGAAGATGATAACTTATTAGCTGTTAAGGAAATTCAAGAAAAATCCGTCGCTAATGGTGTCATTGATCCTGAAAGAAAATACTACACCATGACCATGGGTGAAGATGGTATTGCTAAATTCGACGAAGTCGCTGAACCAAAACAAGAAGATATTGGTTCCTACTTTGTTGATACCATTGTCGGTATTGCTTCCAGCGAAGGTAAGATGGTTAACTTCCCAGTCGCTGAAGTTAGACCAATGGGTAGAACCGCCAGTGGTGTTATCGGTATTGATTTAGATGAAGGCGTTGAAGCAGTCGGTGTGACCGCTGAATACGAAGGTGAATTAGTCTTAGTCGTCACTGATAAAGGTTTCGGTAAGATGACACACTTCTCTGAATACCGTATTACAAAGCGTGGTGCGAAAGGTGTTAGCACACTTAAATCCACTGATAAAGTGGGCAAAATCGTTACCGTCCGCTCTGTTTCTAGTGAAGATGACTTAATGGTTATCACTAACTATGGTATCGTCATTAGAACTCACTTATCCGAAGTTAGACAATCTTCTAGAAATACTCAAGGCGTCAAGATTTTGAACCTTGAAGGTAGACAAAAAGTCTCTTCTATCGCTGTTGTTCCTTATGAAGAAGAAGGCGAATTCGAAGAAGATGATACTCAAGATCCTTTAGAAGAAGGTCAAGAACAAGAACAAGTCGCTACTGAAAATAACGAATCTAACGAATAGTTATGAAAGTCCTAGTTTATTTTCAACCGAATAGAAAATATGACAACTACGAGGGCGCTAGAATGCGTAAAACCATTAAAGGTGCCCTCGAGGTTGTAGGCGCTACTCATACATCTAATATTTATGATGATTATGATATCGCGCATTTCATGTCGCCCGAGGATGAAAGTAAATTGAACATTGCGCTTGAAAGAGATGTTCCTGTTATTGTCTCTGCTTTATATGGGGAAGATGATCCTTCTGCGAGATTCTTATCTCATAAGAGTAAAGATGGTAAAAGAACAACAACATTAAGAAATAGAGCATTAAAAATGCTCAATAAAGCCACATTAGTTTTAGTGCCAACTGAATCTGCGAAAGAATTTCTAATTGCTTCTGGTGTTGATAGACCAATTGAAGTTTGTATTCCTGGTATCAACTTAGCGAGATTTAATTTCTCTAGAGATGACGAAAAAGAACTCTTCTATCGTTACTTTAGAGAAGATAAAAACAAGAAGATTGTCCTCGCTGTTGGGGAATATGATAACAACTTAGAAGGTATCCACGCCTTCATCAATGCTGCGGCAAAAAGAGACGACACGGTATTCTATTATGTTGGTAGTGAGACCACTAATTTGAATGTTGGTAGAGCTAAGACAATTATTAAAAATGCTCCTAAAAATGTGCATTTCAAAAATATCTTACCTGATGATATCTACCGTAGCTTATTACTAAACGCTGATGTCTTTATGTTACCAGGCTATAATTTAGCTGGTATTATCTCCGTTGAAGAAGCAATGGCGGCTAAGTGTCAATTAATCGTGAGAAAGTCTTCCATCTTCCCAGAATTATTAAAGAATGAGAAGACTGCTTATATCGCACAGTTCTCTGAAACACTTACTTCCCTTTGCTTAGATTATTTAAACGGAGAAATTCAACCAACCACACAAGAAGCTTATAAACAAGTTTCTGAACACAGTTTACAAAAATTTGGAGATCAATTAGTGAATATATATAATTCATTAATAAAGAATAAATAGGAGAAAAGGTTATGATAGACATTAATCGTATTCGTGAAAATCCTGAAGCCGTAAAAGAAGCTCTTAAGAAGAAATTATGGGATGCTGATTTTACTGAATTATTAGCTTGGGATAAAAGAAAGAAAGAATTAATTCAATTTGTTGAAGGTAACAAAGCGGAAATGAATAGATTATCCGCGTCTGTTCCACAAGCGAAAAAGAATGGGGAAGACGTTTCTAAAATCTTCGCTAAAGTTAAAGAAATCGCTGCTGCTAATGCAGAAAGTGATAAAGAACTTAAAGAATTAGAAGATAAAATCTTCAACTTCTTAGCGGAATTACCAAACATTCCTGATGATGACTTATTAGGTGGCGGTAAAGAAAACAACAAACCAATTAGATCATTTGGTAAGAAACCAGAATTTGACTTCCCACTTAAGGATCATGTTGAATTAGCCACTTCTTTAGGCCTTGTTGATTATGATAGAGGCGCTAAAATCGCGGGACGTGGTGCATGGATTTATACAAATTTAGGTGCGCAACTTGAATGGGCCTTACTTAACTACTTCATCACTACACACTTAAAAGATGGTTATACCTTCATCCTTCCTCCACATTTATTAAATGAAGCTTCAGGTTTCGGTGCGGGTCAATTCCCAAAATTCAGAGAAGATGTCTTCTGGCTTGAAGGCTTAGAACCACAAAGATTCTTACTCCCAACCGCTGAAACAGCTTTAGTGAATTTATATCGTGATGAAATTTTAAAAGAAGAAGATTTACCAAAGAAATTCTTCGCTTATACTCCATGCTATAGAAGAGAAGCTGGTTCCTATAGAACTGAAGAAAGAGGTATGATTCGTGGTTATCAATTCGACAAAGTCGAAATGGTTCAATATACCAAACCAGAAGATAGTGATGCCGCTTTCGAAGAATTAGTGAGAAAAGCAGAAGCTTTAGTCGCTGGCTTAGGCTTACATTATCAAGTCAGTAAATTAGCCGCTGGTGATATCTCTCACTCTATGGCGAGAACATATGACATCGAAGTCTATTTACCAAGTATGGGCATTTATAAAGAAGTCAGTTCCGCGAGTAACGCTAGAGATTATCAAGCAAGAAGAACAATGTGCCGTTATAGAGATAACGCCACAGGTAAGACCAGATATGTGCATACATTAAATGCTTCTGGCTTAGCTACTTCTCGTATCTTCCCAGCTATCCTTGAGCAATTCCAACAAGCTGATGGGTCAGTCGTTATTCCAGAAGTCTTAAGACCATGGATGGGCGGACTTGAAGTCTTAAAACCAATTAAAAAATAGTAATTATGAACTTTATAAAAGGGCACAACTGAGTGCCCTTTTATTTGACCTTGACTGGTAAATAATGTGTATGTAATATTTTATTTAAGGAGAGTTTTTACATATGGATGAACAATATGTCGCAAGACAATCTGCGGTTTACGGTTTTAGATTTTGGTTATGTGTTTTGCTTTTAATTCTAGGTTTAATTCCAGGCGCGATTTATATTGCATATAAAAATATCGCTGCTCACCGCAACACAATCACTTTCTACGAAAAGAAATATGTCACTAGAAGTGGTATTTTTAACACAAAAGAAAACGAAGTTGTTTTCAAAGGTGTTTTAGCAACATCTGTCAATCAAACATTTGGAGGAAAAATCTTTAAATACGGTGATGTTAAAGTTGACGTCGCTGGTAAGAATGATATCGTTTTCTACGGTGTCAAATATCCAAATAAATTAAGAGAATACTTAAAAACCAGAGAGATGGATGCAGATAATGTTCAACACGTCATCACTGACTAATTGAACGCATAAGAAATGGTGATATGAAAAATATCACCTTTTTTATTATTTGATGCTATAATCATTAAGCCATCGCGATGAATATTTGCGAACCAGGTCAGGACAGGAATGTAGCAGCCTTAAGTATTATGTTCATGTGCGGTGGTTTATTAATATGACGGATAAAGACATTGAATTCATGAAAGAGGCTTTAAAAGAAGCCGAGCTAGCTAGATTAGAAGATGAGGTACCAATTGGTTGTGTCGTTGTTAAAGATGATCAAATCATCGCAAGAGGACACAATCAAAGAGATAAATCTCATAATCCTTTAGGTCACGCTGAAACATTAGCGATTAAAAAGGCTAGTGAAGTAGTAAATGACTGGCAGTTAGTGGATTGCTCATTATACGTGACAATAGAGCCATGTATTATGTGCTCAGGCGCAATTATTCAATCTCGTATCAAAAGAGTGGTGTATGGCGCTCCTGATATCAAAGGTGGGGCATTTGGCTCATCAATTAATATCTTAGAAGCTAGTAATATCAATCATCGTCCAGAAGTAGTGAAAGGTGTTCTTGAAAAAGAATGCGCAGATATCATCAAAAACTATTTCAAAAGTAAAAGAAAGTAACGCCTTATAAAATAAACTTGGAAAATAAGTCCAAGTTTTTTTATTATGTATGTAGACGTATGAGTAATAAAATAAATAATCCATTCGCTTTTATTAAACTTTCACAAGCCACGACAGTTTGCTTTGATAAAGAAAACGCTCTTTGTGATGGCGAATTAATTATCAAACAATTAGTGATCCTAGATGAAAAGAACAATGAATCAGAAATATCACAAATAATTTCTAATGTTTTAAACGCTGTTGATGAAAGAAATCCTTTATGGAACGCACTTAAGAAACAATATGATTTCGCCCAAAGCGCGGAAGTAAAGAAAGTTCATTCATTTGATTATGAAACCCGTTCAATGGGGGCAACTTTTAAAAGTGGAAAGACTTATATTATTGGTTTAATCGATAACATCTCCATTAAAAATAAAGAATCTATTCTCAAAAGATGTGAAGAATTTATTAAACAAGGACAAGATGTTTATGTTCTTGCTCAAAGTTTTGTTGAAAACTTAAATGATTTAGAAGCAGTAGCGTTAATTATCACTAAAGAACATGTTAGAGAGACAATGAAATCCGCGATTGAATGGTTAAATGAACGTCATATTAATGTCAAAGTTGTTTCTCGTGATAGTCTTCTTAAAGCCTCTAATATTGCTTATGATGCTGGGGTGAAAAATGTTAATAGACAAGTATCTTTTGAAAATGTGGTTATTGGAGAAATTGAAGGTAACGTTGATAAATATGTTGTCTTTGCTGATGCTTGTAGAGAAGAAAAAGATGCAATTATTGAAGCATTAGAAAATAAAGGTGAAAAAGTTATTTATATTAATGAAGACTTTGATGATTTTTCAAAATCACTAAAAGAAAGTAACAGAATAAATAACAACTTACATAGAGCAGGTCTATTCCTAATTACTAAAGCCATCCTAGCGGTATTCCTAACTGTGATGTTATTAATTGGGTACAACACTAAAGCATTTGATAATCCTTTTGGTTTGTATCGTTATTTTGTGATGGACGCTCTTATTGATGCAGTGGTGGTTATCTTACTAATGATTGATAAAGGTCATAATGAAGTTAAAGGTAAATTCTTATTTAATATCTTAAAGATATCGTTGCCTGGAGCATTTATGATGTTTATTGCCACTTTAACAATATTCATCCTCTATACAATGCAACGTAATGATACTGTTAGTTTTGGTATCTATGATGTTAATACTGCGATTGCAATGAGTATGATTGCCTTTGCCACTTTAAGTGTTCCTATTTTATATAAGATTTGCCATCCTCTTAATAGATATCGTAGAGTCATGGTCATCACAATAGCGTTTATCGCTATTATTTGCCTAGTGACTTCTGCTATTATTTCTTACACATCTCATAAAGCTGATCCTTTATTTGGTGTGCCATTTATGGAAATGAATGGACCAACATATTTAATAACCACAATTATTGTGATTGTGTTAATCGGTTTATATAGCGCTTTATATCAAATTTTTGGAAAGGGAGAACAATATGAAGATTAATCCAGAAGTATTAGAAGCATTAAAAAATAATAAGCCAGTCGTGGCGTTAGAAAGCACAATTATTAGCCACGGTATGCCTTATCCTAAAAATGTTGAGACCGCTTTAAAGGTTGAAGAAGTCATTAGAGCACATGGTGTAGTACCTGCTACTATTGGCATTATCGATGGTGAACCTATCGTTGGTATGACACCTGAAGAAATTGAACAATTTGGTAAGAATAAAAATATTGGTAAAGCAAGTAGAAGAGACTTACCAGTGGTGTACGCTAAAAAGTTATGGGCGGCCACAACAGTATCTTCATCAATGATTCTTGCTAACCAAGCTGGTATTGAAGTATTTGTTACTGGTGGTATTGGTGGTGTTCATAGAGGAGCAGAAGATTCTATGGATATCTCTGCTGACTTACAAGAATTATCTAAGACTAATGTCACTGTTGTTTGTGCGGGTGCTAAAGCAATCTTAGATTTACCACGTACTTTAGAATATTTAGAAACAATGGGTGTCCCAGTATTAGGCTATCAAACAAAAGAATTGCCAGCCTTCTATAGTAGACACTCTGGTTTAAATGTGGATTATGAAATAAAAGATCCTAAAGAAGCTGCCTCTATCATTTATGAAAAGAGAAAAAATAATCTTCAAGGTGGTATATTAATCACAAATCCAATTCCTCAAGAATTCGCGATGGATGATAATATAATAAATAACGCTATTGAAAAAGCGTTAAAAATGGCTGATGAACAAGGTGTCAAAGGCAAAGAAATTACACCATTCTTATTAAAAACAGTCGTGGAATTAACAGGTGGAGAATCATTAGAAAGCAATATCCACTTAATCCTTAATAACGCTGCTGTTGGTGCAGAGATAGCTAAAGAGGTTTGTAAGAAGTAG
This sequence comes from uncultured Erysipelotrichaceae bacterium, assembly GCA_902763555.1. Lineage (GTDB taxonomy): Bacteria > Bacillota_I > Bacilli_A > RFN20 > CAG-826 > RUG14515. The sequence continues at coordinate 8,041 of CACWSI010000030.1, forward strand.
TGAAAACCGAACATCGTTTTGCAGAAGCATTAAAAAACATGATGTCAGAAATGCCACTTGAAGAAATATCTGTGGCGGCTTTAACACGCCGTTGTAGAGTCAATAGGCAGACTTTTTACTATCACTTCCATGATATTTATGACTTACTCGCATTAGTGTTCCTTAATGAAACTATTCCAGGTATTGACGCTGTTAATCATTCTGAAGAAATGGCTACCGCGATATTTGATTATTATTTAAAGAATGAAAGATTCATTGATGAAACACTTAACTCCGCAGGTAAAGATCTCTTTGTCGAATTTATTTATAATACCTGCTATAAATGCTTCACTAAGTTCATTAATAATATCGCTGAAAGTAAAAGAATAAGCGCTAATGAAAAGAAGAACATTGTTCGCTTTAGAGCGTTTGCCTATTCCAATAGCATTGTTTATTACTTATCAACACATAAGAGTAAAACATTAAGTGGTTTATTAGCCTGTTTCTGTTTTGAAAACGATGAAAATATGCGAAAAGAAATATTAGATTTACTAGATTATAGATGGAGGACTAATAGACATGATTGATTTTGATTTTGTCAGTCCCACAAAGACAAAGTTATACTTCGGAAGTAATAAAGAAGAATTAATTGGGCAAATCTGCTCACAAGGTGGATATAAAAGAGTTTATATCGTTATTGGTCAAGGTTCTGTTAAAAGAAATGGTCTTTTAAGTAGAGTCACTGAATCACTTGAAAAAGAAGGTATTAAATATCAAATCTTAGAAGGTGTTAGACCTAATCCAACGATTGATTTATGCCATAAGGGTATTGAAGAAGCTCGTATTTTTGCCCCTAATTTAATTCTTGCTATCGGTGGTGGATCAGTTATTGATACCGCAAAAAATATTGCGGTTGGTTATTTCTATTCTGGTAATTCTTTTGATTTTAATTTACATATCGCTAAACCAAAGAAAGCCTTACCAATTGGTGTGATCTTAACTATCGCTGCTTCTGGTAGTGAAACATCTAATTCTTGTGTCATTCAAGATGATGAAAAACAAATTAAGATGGGCTTTAACGATGATATTGTTAGACCAGTGTTTGCGATTGAAAACCCAAAGCTCACATATAGTGTTTCTAGAGTACAAACTGCTTATGGCATCGTTGACATCATGATGCATACTTTAGAAAGATATTTCCATACATCTAGTGATAATGAACCAGCGGATGGATTCGCTGAAGCTTTATTAAGAAGTGTTATTAAAGCCGCGAAAGTAGTGGATAAGAATCCTACTGATTATGATGCAAGAGCGGTCTTGATGCTCATGTCATCTTTATCACATAATGGTTTAACCAGTATTGGTAAGAAGATGTTACTATTTGTCCATCAAATAGAACACGCTGTGTCTGGTGTCTATCCAGAA
>CACWSI010000031.1 GCA_902763555.1 uncultured Erysipelotrichaceae bacterium
TCGTTTCCTCCTGTTTTTGACACCAACAATCTAGCAATTTTCTACTTGGTTGCGCCACCTAGTCTAGTTAGAATTTTCGCAACTTTTGGTTGCAAATCATCTATTTTTCGCTAAAAAGTCGCCAATAACAGCGTCATAACGCTCTTCATCACTTAATCTTACCCTAGAATGTAATGCACCTTCAAACCAGACAAGCTCTTTCTTATTTGAGGAGCAAGCAGCATAGATTTCTTTACTCTTTTCAGGTAAGCAATATACATCTTTAGTGCCCCAAATAAAGAGAACAGGAATGTTACCAAATTTAGGGACATAATTAATTGTTTTCGCATCGTTAATATCACATTTGGTGAAGTGTTTGAACCACATCCAAATTTGATAATAAACAGGGAATAAAGCATGACCACTTTCGATGTAGTGGTTCTTATAGATTTCTTGATAAGTGATAAAAGCACTGTCTAAGATAATGGCTTTTAAATAATCTTTATCAAATGTTGCAGTGGCGATAGAGGTCGCACATGTACCAACGCATATACCATGTAAATATAATTCTTTTTGATTATGTTCATTATGCATGTATTCCATCCATAATTTCGCATCTTCTGCTTCCTTAATACCACATGTACTATAAGTACCTTCAGAAAGACCATGCGCTCTTTGGTCGATAACTAAAACGTTAACACCAAGTTTCTTATATGGTTGAGCGTAGTAATAGGAATAAACGAGTGTTTCTCTTCTGCCTGGAAGAATAATGACAGTTTTATCGTAGCCATAATCAAACCATTCACCAACGAGTTTAAGACCATCGTTAGAGGTAATGCTTAATTCTTTAATATAAGATTTATCACCTTCTACCCAGGCTAAACCTCTTTTCCACATCGTTTCTAAAGCGGGATTACCTGGTTCAGAACATTCTTTTCTACCCCAAGAACCTAATTTACCACGCATTAATGTCTTGCTATAAACCTTATAGGCCACTAAGAATGTAAAGAATACTGAAAATAGTAGTCCTAAAACTAATAAAGCACCAATAACGATGATAATGATGATAACTGGTGTAGGCATAGATTATTTCTTTAATAATTCGTTTAAAATAACAGCTTCTTTTTCACACATTGGAGAAACTGGTTCATCACCAGCGTAGAAAGCTGCGGCTAAACCTGGACCAACGTTACAACCAGTGGATTGACCAACTGGGACAAAGATTAAGTTTTGTGGATGGAATGTTTCTTCAATCATCTTTTTCATTTCTAAAGCTTGTGGCTCTCTTAATGAATAAGTAACAACGAATGATTTATTGGTTGGATCACCAATTGTTCTTTTAATGTATTCTGGGAACAATTTCATGACTGTTTTATAGCCACGTGCTTTACCAATGATTTGGGTTTGACCTGTTTCATTACATAAATCGCCTAATGGTTTGATACCAATCATATTGCCCATGAAGGCTTTGCCTTTAGCGATTCTGCCTTTTCTGGCTAAGAAGAAGAGGTCATCAATGAAACCACATTGGTGAATTCTTAATCTGAAGTCTTGTAAATATTTAACAGTGCTATCAAAGTCCATGCCTTTTTCACGGCATAAACTTGCTTCAATAGCGATTAAATCAATCGCGCCACTATATCTTAATGAGTCGATGACTTTGATTTTAACTTCTGGATATTGTTCCATGACTTCTCTAGCGCCAACAGTGAAAGCACTGTAGCCACCACTCATCGTGGAGGAAATGGTAATAACAATAACGTTTCTACCTTCTTTTGCTAAAGCAGTTAATCTATCGTTAATTGTTTGAGGAGAAGGAATAGAAGAAGAGAAGTTATTCTTCTTATTGGTCATTAATGTGAAATATTCATTAGGGGTCATAGTGTCCCAATAAATATCGGTATCTCTATTAGAGCCATCTGGCCACACAACTGTACTAATTGGGGTTTCTTCAATCCCGTATTTTTCAATAATTTCTCTTGTAAAATCGCCACCAGCGTCGGTGAGGATTGCAAAGTTTTCTTTCATGATGTTTAATTCTCCTTGTTGTTCTTCACAACATATCTATTCTTTAACTTCCATACTAAGTATGCAAGTGGAAAATTAAGTAAGAATGACACTAAAAGGGCAATTGTATAGGCAATACCCATGTAGATGTGACACACTTCGTGTAAGAATGTGACTATCACAAATATCAATATTGTTTTAAATGTCGCATAGCCACCTTCAATTAATGTCCGTCTACCCATCTTTCTTGTGGGCCACACAAAAGCGGTGACGCCAATAAGAGCTTGATAGTAGAAAAGATAAGACGCCGCTAAAAATGAATATTTATAAATACCAACATTTGGCCATACTCCTGTTAAAACAGTTAACATCGCAATACTTAATAAAGCACACACAAGTGGAGTAATTGCATAGCCCCAAATAGTTCTTTGGATTCTAAACGTATCTAAAGATGGTTTGAAGTGAGAAGAACTATTGTTATTTAAATAAATAGTTTCAATCGGTACTTCTTCAAACTTTAATCTTTTAATTTGTAGGTCACAGATGACGTTCATCTCATATTCATAATGGTCACCTTGTAAAGTGGTGATATTAAAAATATCTTCAATTGGAAAGCCTCTTAATCCACATTGATCATCAGGAACATATTCTTTAGTTAGAAGTGTTCGACATAATCTCGACATGAAGTTACCATTTCTACTTCTTTTAGGCACACTCTTATCAAACTTACGAGAGCCTAAAACAATATGGTTTGTTTCGTGTAATTTATCATTAACTTTAATAATATCTTTAACCGCATGTTGTCCATCTGCATCACAAGTAATGACGTAGTTATGCTCTTGTGGATGTAGGTTTACATAAGAAAAACCAAGACGTAATGCTGCACCTTTACCACGGTTAGGATTTTGATCTAAAACAATCGCATATTTTTCTGCTTCTTTAAAGATATCAGTGAAGTGTTCTCCTGAACCGTCGTTTACAACGACAACATCAAAACCTTCCTCTTTTAGACTGACTAAAAGTTCAATCATCAAGTGATCTGGTTTATAAGCGGGGATTAATATATAAGTATCATTTCTTGGATAATTAACTTTTTCCATTACTACACAATTATAGTAAATCTAGGATATTTTTAAAAATATAATTGCGAATAATAATATATTTTGTTAGTATTTATGAGCAAACTTACTTTGGGCGACATTACGGCTCAAGGCGGAAGGAGAAAAAGTTATGAAAAAAGGTGTCCATCCAGAATACCATCGTTGTACAGTCACATGCATCTCCTGTGGTAACACATTCGAAACAGGTTCTGTTTTAAAAGAAATCAAGGTTGATACATGCGCGAATTGCCACCCATACTACACTGGCAAACAAAGATTCGTTCAATCCGATGGTCGTGTCGATCGTTTCAACCGTAAATATGGCTTAAACGAAAAGAAATAATTAAGTATCAAGATTTAAAAGCAAAGCCCCGAAATTAAATCGGGGCTTTTTCTTATAATAGTGTTAAAGAAATACTTCGACCTAATGCTCTAAACAATTTACTGATTTTAGCAATGGTGGGATTGCCGATTCCTCTTTCTATTTTTGAAATGTCACCTTGATCTATATGAGACTTTTTGGATAACTCAGTTTGAGTGACATTCATTTCATCTCTTGTTTTCGCTAATAAGAAACCGATTTGTTGATTAAGTGTTGTTTCTACACATCCAACAACTTCGCCATCATCATAAATACTAGTGGCATCAAAATCTAATTCATCATTCCAGATAACCGCGAATCCGGTTAAATCTAAATGACCACTTTCAAATAGTTTGCGATTTCTTCTTAACTCTTCTAGTTGTGGATATTTTTCAAACATCTGCGACATGTCATATCTAACAACTTTTCCGTCTTGGAAAGTCATTTGTAATGTCACGTCTTCTAAGAATTCTACTTTAAGCGCCATGTAATGCATATTAATCCAACCCCTTTAACTTAATGTATTTTTCTGTTTCCCACATTTCTAATAGTTCTTTTTGATATTTTAGCACGAATTCCTTAACCATCTTCTTCGCTCTAGCCGGGAAACTACCTTCGTATATTTCTCCGTTTGAGATATAGAACGAAGCAGCTTCGTTTCCGTATGATGCGTGAATATGCGGAGGATTATGCTCTTTATTTCTCAAATACATCATTATACAAATACCATAGAAGACACTGATTGTTGGCATATATTATAATCCTCCATCATCATTATTATATGGGATATACACCATAATTGTAAATATGTTTATACAATAAAAAAACAAAGCCCCGTGGCAAAAGCGGGGCTTTTCTTTATTTGGTGGTGATATGGGAGAAACAAGACAAATAGGTTACCACCAAATGCAATGAGGAAAATTCATTTATTAATATTCATTACTCATTCGTTTGGTCTTATTGACCATCGCTTTGAAATCATCTCTATACTTATCGTTAATATAATCATCATTAATTCTTTCTAATAAGTGAGCATAAGATGATGTACCTTTGTATTGAGATTCAGTTAAAGTTAAGGCATATTCCGCAACATAACTAGCGAAATCAAAGTCAGCACGTCTAGAAACACTTAAGTCTGATTTAGTGTTAATGACTTCTTTATTTTGTTCAGTAGTTGGATCTTTATATCTAAGAGTGGTCTTAAAGAAGAAGTTTTCTGGAGTTTCTGTTTTAAGTTCTAATTCGTATAAGGCAACAGTGGTGTGATCAGACATGATTTCACCAGCATCTTTCTTATCATCTTCAAATTCTTCATCGCTCATTTGTCTAGTTTCATAACCAAGTAAACGATATGAAACGACATCTTGTGAGAATTCAATTTGACATTTAGCGTCTTTAGCGACGACATATAATGATTTACCTAATTCTTCTTCGAAGACTTTCGTGGCTTCTAATTCATCATCGATATAGTAAGCATTACCATTACCGTTATCTGCGAGAGTGTATAAGGTATCGTTATTATTACTTCTATATCCACAACATGTGAGATATACGCCATCCGCGGCTTTTTGCTTAATTAAGTCAGTTAAATCTTTACCAGAGACTTTACCAACGTTGAAGTCGCCATCAGTGAGAAGAACCACTCTGTTGTTGCCACCGTTGATGAAATATTTATAGGCTAAGTTATAGGCTTTTTCGATACCGTCTTCACCATAAGTGCTACCACGTGATTCTAAACCATCGATAACTTTATTTAATTTTGTTTTGTTTTTGCCAGTTAAACCTTCACATTCAATCTTACCTGTTGAAGCATAGGAAACGATGGATACAACATCATCTTCCCCTAAGTTATCAACGAGTGTATGAAGTGACTTTTTAACTAAGCTAAAGACTGAATTCATTGAACCACTTTTATCAACAAGAATAACAACGTTATTTTTAACATTTTCAGTAATTGCAGGTTTAGCTTTAACAACCACACTCGCTAAATAGTGTTCATTGTTCCAAGGACAAGCGTCTAATTCTAATTTAGTTACTAATGCATCATCTGTATCATTAACATAACCATAAGAGAAGTAGTTGAGCATCTCTTCAATACGAGCGCTGTTTTTAGCGTTATACATATTGCCCCTATTAATGGCTTGTCTAAGGATGGAATATGAGAACGCTGAACTTGTTAAAGAAACGTTACTTGTTTTGCTTTCTTCGGAAACATTCACAAATGGGTTTTCAGTAACTTCAGGAACGTAATTATATTCTTCATCTCCTGTATAATATTGGGTACTTTGATAATTGTTATAATTGCTATTTCCTTTTGGATTATAGTAACCACCATAACCACCGTATCCGTTACCAGCAGCGCAGCCCACTAAACCAGTGGCTAAAAAGCCGAGAAATAAATATCTAATTTTAAGTTTCATGTTTGGATGACCTCCTACTAATTAGACGAGGCAAAATGATATAACTGCTAAATTTTTTTGATATTTATTTTTGGTAGTGAAATAAATTATTTTTTGCAAAAATATGCGTTTAAATCATTTAAACCGCTACTTTTTAAGTAGGGGGTTGTCGCAAAATTTTAAAATGTTATGATATTGTCCGGCTTATGAAAAAGACAAAGACTATTGCATTTATCACATTACTAATCGTTGTTGCCTTATGGGGTGTAGCGCCTGTTATCTCCAAAACTATTTTTGAAAGTGACGTTTATTCTCCAGGTATTTTAATCGCGATGCGTGGTTTATTCTCCATTATTGCAATGGCGATAGTGATCAATAAAGGTTTTAAGAAAGTTAATAAATCCTATCTTATTTGTATACCTGCGGGCATTATATTAGCCGCAGCGTATATCTTCCAATTTGTCGGTTTAAAATATACCGTCCCTTCTAAAAATGCTTTCTTAGAAAATATCTCATGTATTACTATTCCTATTTTCATGTTCATCTTTATTAGAGAAAAACCAACATGGTATAGCATTATTTCCGCTTTAATATGCGTAGTTGGTTCTTTGTTCTTAGTGGGTAATGGCTTTAATTTCTTAGAATTCTTCAAAAGTGGTAACTTACTAGGTGATGGTTTATCCGCTATTGGTGGCTTATTCTTTGGCTTAGATATTGCTTTCACTAAAGTGTTCTGCAAAGACAAAGATCCATTACTATATGTTTTCTTCCAATTAGTGATTCTTACTGTGGTCGCTACTGGTTACTCATTTATATTTGAAGCAAATGTCTTTAAAGAATTCGCCTTCTCATTTGATATTTTGAACATCTTACAAGTCATCTTCTTAGGTGTTGTCTGTACCGCTTTATGCTGGGTCGCTAGAGCCTGGGCGATGAAATCAATTGACGCTGTTACTGTTAGTTTATTAGTGCCGTTATCTGCGGTTATCGCTAGTGCATTATCAATTTGCTTAAAGATTGAAGAATTCACATGGAACTTATTAATAGGCGGCATTATTATCCTCTTATCCATTGCGGTTTCCGCAATATTTGATTATCGTAAAGAGTGTCAAGCTAAGAAACATAGTATAGAGGAGGAAAATGAACATGAAGAATGTCCAAGTGAACTCTGAAATAGGTCGTTTAAAAGTGGTTCTTCTTCACGAACCAGGCGATGAAATCCATAACTTAACACCAAAGAAATTAGATGACTTATTATTTGATGATATTCCATGGCTCCCATTAGCGAAGAAAGAACATCAAGCTTTCGCT
>CACWSI010000032.1 GCA_902763555.1 uncultured Erysipelotrichaceae bacterium
TATGTAACGGACTAATAAATGGATTGTCTTCTTTTCCCTTAAAGAGAACAGAGAACAAAATTAATCCGATAAAAAGCAAACCAGAAATAATTGGAACAATAATTTTAAAGACAAGATCAACTTTCGCATTGGTAATTAAGAAAGCAGTTGTTACTCCCCAGATGAGGAGAAGTGTTCCTATTTCAATTCCTAACATCAACTTGCGGTTAGTGATTGAACGAACAAGGCAAAATACAAAATAAGATGCAAAACCTAAAACAGCATAAATTAAAGTGATTTGAATAAACATTGGATTTGTTCTTGGATCGAAAATTAAATAGCCAAGTAAATCAGATGCCGCACCCACAACCATTCCATAAAAAGGACCGAGAATAATTGAAGCAAAAATGATTAATGCTGGACCACAAAATGAGACACGAACAAAAGGCAATGCAGGGATGTAATTGATCGCCATAACTTTTTGACAAATAACAGCTAAAGCGATGAATAAACCTGTTAAGCAAATCTTTTGAATTGGGGAGATATTTGTCTTAATCCATTTGATATGCATATTAACCTCATTTCAAGTTTTGTTTGATGTAAGCCGCAAACGCTAATGAACCAGTAACTAAAATTGCATCATCTGGATAATTTGTTAATAATTCATTGAGTGTTTCAAGAGCGTTTTCTTTAAATGAATAGTCAGCCAAATAAAGGAAATAATCTTCTTCTGTTCTCGCTCTTTCGTGAGGGAATGTAGTAAGAGTAATGTCTTTGCTATATTCACCTAAATAAGCAAGCATTCTCTCGATATTTTTATCTTTAAAACAGGCAAACAAGACGTGAATTACGCGATTTCCAACCACGTTTTGCAGAGATTTTGTGAGATTTAAGACGCCTTCTGGGTTATGAGAACCATCAACCACTAATAAAGGAGAATCTTTAAGAATTTCCATTCTAACTGGCATATAAGTATTGGCTAAACCAGCTTTGATAGATTCTTCAGTGACTGGGAATGATTCATTGAGTTTGTTAACGACTTCTAAAGCAATACAAGCATCCTTAAGAGAGTATGTCGCTGCGGAATTAATTCTAAGATCTGAAAGTGTACCATAAGCAAAGTTAAAGCCTTTATTTTCATACACTACTTTTGCAGGTTCAACTGAGACTGATAATTGGCATTCATTCTCTTTAGAAACTTCAACTATTGTATTAATAGCTTCCTCATTTAAGATACCTGTAATAACTGGAACACCATGCTTAATAATGCCCGCTTTTTGGTAAGCGATTTCACAAATTGAACGACCTAAAAACGCAGTGTGTTCTAGGCTAATAGAAGTGATAACTGAAGCGATTGGAGTAAAGATATTTGTGGCGTCGATTTCTCCACCCATACCGCATTCAATAATCGCTAAATCACATTTGTTTCTAGCAAAATATGTTAAGGCAATAAATGTTTGAATTTCGAATGGTGATAATGAAAATTTATCAATTGTTTTAGCAAATTCTTCTAAGATAGAAACCATCTCATTATCGGTGATGTTTTGACCATTAATGTTAATCATTTCATTAACGACTTCTAAATATGGAGAAGTAAATAAACCAACTTTATATCCTTGAGCGCGATAAATATTAGCAAGATAATTCGCAGTGCTACCTTTACCATTACTACCAGCGATATGAATAGAAGGAACATTATAAGAAAAACCGACTTTCTTTAGAAATGAGTCGAAGTTTTCTCTTTGGTAATCACCATGACCAACGTTATCAAAATATGTTTTTAAATCTATCTTGCTCATATTAATCTTCTCCGTTTTTAATGCTGCGTTTGATATCTCTTTGTTTAATAGTTTCACGTTTATCGTAGAGTTTCTTACCTTTCGCTAAAGCGATTTCCATTTTGGCTTTGCCTCTTTTTAGGTAGACGCGTGTAGGCACGATTGTGAAACCATCGCGTTTAACTTTTTCTTCGAACCATTTAATTTCTTTCTTATGAAGTAATAACTTACGAGTTCTTAATGGATCGTGATTGAAGATGTTGCCCTTATCATATGGATTAATATGCATATTAAGAACTTCCATCTCACCACTTCTAATAACGATATAGGCATCGTTTAATGAACAACCGTGTGTACGTAATGATTTGATTTCAGTGCCCACTAAAACAAGACCACATTCTGTGAACTCACTTAAGAAGTAATTAAAATGTGCCTTCTTATTACTAGTAATGATTTTAATGCCAGTATCTGTCTTATTCATTTGTACCCTCACGAGAAATTGTTTGTAGCACCTTTGTGAATCCTACATCAAAGAATGCATATAAATGGTTATTCTCTCTTTTGTATAAAATAGAGAACACTATCATATAGAAGAATATAACGAAAATTGTAAATAACAAGATAGAGAATGTATCAAAGCTGAATTTTAATTGCAGCAATAGACTTGCAATAACACCGACGATGATGGAAGACATAAACGGAATGATGAATTCTTTTCCTAAGAATAAGAGCCTATTGTTTCCGCGTTTCTTGCTCATCAAGACAAGAGTAATGAAGACACCAATTAAAGCAACTGCCGCAATTGTAGCAATAATAATGTAAATCATTAAAAGTCTTGGATGAGAATAAATTGGACGGACAGAGAATGAAGTTGCAAAGGCCACGATAATAGACAACAAGAATGTTCCAACAAAATATAAAACATCTCCTCTATGTGGCTTAACTAATGGAGTATTTTGTTTTTGTAAGTCTTTATTGAGTTCGATGAAATACTTCTCTTTACTAGCGTTCACTACTGGTAAGAAGAAGATCATTGTTAAATATGTTGCTTCAATATTTGGTACGAAGAACATCGTGGATTCTGTGACACTATGTGCTAAGATGCCAAGGAAGCAAATTCCATAAATATAAGCGACACGGTACCTCTTATTCTTCAATAATTTCACTATTCCAACGATGAAAGTTGATAATAAAGAAACGTAGAGCAATAAGCCAAATAAACCATGTCTTAAAGTGATTTCAACGATGCCATTATGAGCGCTTCTAGCTTCGAATCCACCACTTTGTAAAGCGAAATATCGTGTGAATATTGCATTACCTGTTTTGTATCCTAAACCGAATATTAAGTCGATTGGCCTTTCGCAAAGCAGATGGAAGACTGATGCCCATATACCTGTTCTTGATGTTAAGGTGCTGTAGTCTTTCTTGAAGATATGTGTGTTCATGAATGACCAAAGGTTAACGAAAATTGGCACGTTAAGATTAATCATCATTGTGAGGAAACCAAACAAGAATAAAAGAACACTGAAATAAACAAATAATAATCTTGCAGCATATCTCTTACGATCTACAAACTTGGAGAAGATTTCATATAAGGTATAAGCAATAATCGCTATCGCACTGATATAAACAGCTGTTGTACATGAAGCAAAAACAATCATCACAAAGAAGTGAACCATCAAAGCATAATAGAATGGATTGAATTTCTTAATGGATAAAATGATGCAGCTAAATACCGCAACTAAGATGATATTTGCCCAGACATTTGAATTATAAATAATGAAAGATAAACCACTACCGGTATATGCATTAGTGAAAATTGCGGTAATGTCTTTAAACTCCATCACGATATCCGTAAGCGTACAGGCAAATACACCTATAACATATGCGAATGTGAGCCACTTTAACCATTTTCTAGAAATCGAATAACGGTTAAAGACGAATAAAATTCCATATAAAACCGCACACCAAGCGATGATTTGTAATGTATATGAAGCCTTTTCTTGAACAGTAAAAGAAACAGTAACTACATCATTGCTCTGTGTTAAGAACGAGCGGTCACCTTGCCACCAAACAGTAGCAATAGAAACTAAACCGAATATAACAATGATTGGAAGCAGGACTTTATCGATAGTAATCTTGTTTCTATTTCGCTCTCTAATGTAATAAACAATGAGCAAGAAAATCACGAACATTGAAAGCATGATTAAAGAATCGATACTCATGCCTCCCATATGATCAGAACTGAATAACGCAAAGTTTTCAGCTAGCAAGCAAGAGAACACGATGATAAACCAAAATAGTAAATATGTGAGAGTAAATCTTAATTTTCCCATATAGCTATTAAATAAAGGTCCTTCACTGTCCCACGTGTATTATACACGTTAGACAGGAAATTGAATATATTTCTTTTCGTATGTGCTTATTTAATGATTCAAATACACAAATTGATTCAAAGTTGCTATCATAAATGCATGGAAAACAAATACGAAACATTACAAAAGATAATTAATGAAGCACGTCAAATCGTTGTCTTCACAGGCGCTGGAATTTCTGTTCCAAGTGGTATTCCTGATTTTAGAAGCGCTAATGGCATTTACAATCAAAAAACTAAATGCCAAGCTTCACCAGAAGAAATCATTTCTCACACATTCTTTGAAAACTACACTGAAGAATTCTATGAGTTTTATAAGGACAAAATGTGCTATCCAAAAGCCCAACCAAATGCCGCTCATAAATACTTCGCTGATTTAGAAAAGAAGGGTAAAAACGTCATCGTTGTAACGCAAAATATTGATGGCCTTCATCAAAAAGCTGGTTCTAAGATTGTTTATGAATTACATGGCACTATTCATCAAAACTTCTGCACAAGATGTGGAAGATTATTTGGTCTTGATTATGTAATGAATTCTAAGGGTGTTCCTCACTGTGATAAATGCGGTGGGATTGTTAAACCAAATGTTGTTTTGTATGAAGAATCATTAGATGAAGATATCATCTCAAGATCTATTAATGCAATTATGACTTGCGATGTCATGATTGTGATTGGAACTTCTTTAAAAGTTTATCCAGCAGCAGGCTTTATCCGTTACTTCAAAGGCCGCTATTTAGTGGTTATTAATAAAGAATCTACATCATATGACAATATGTGTGATTTAGTCTTCAATGAGGACGTTATCAACGTTGTTAAGAGCTTAAAATTATGAAAACACTTATTTTTGACTTAGATGGCACTATCCTAGATACGCTTCAAGATTTGAAAAACGCTGTAAATCACGCGTTAAATTTTTATAATCTGCCTGAAAAGGACCTAGAATTCGTGAGAAAAGCCATCGGAAATGGCACTACTGTTTTAATTCAAAGATGCACACCGTCTTGCCTATCTGATGAAGAAAGAAATAAGGTATTCAGTACTTTTAAATCATATTATTTAGAACATTATATAGACTACACTAAACCTTATGAAGGCATTAAGAAAATGCTTACTAAACTCAAGGGCAAGGTTACCCTAGCGGTAGTCTCTAATAAGGACAACGATTTAACTAATAAAATCATTAATAAAGAGTATCATGGTTTGTTTGATATCATCCAAGGTTCATACCTAAATCATCCTAAGAAGCCTGACCCATATCTTATTAATAAAATAATTAAGGAAAATAATCTAGATAGAGATAACTGCCTCTATATTGGTGACACTAATATTGATAAGGAAAGTGCTACTAATGCTGGCTTACCATATTTATTAGTGAACTATGGCTATCGCACTAAAGAAGAACTAGAAAAAATGTGCCCTAACGACGCAACTCTTTCTTCTGTAAATGAATTATATAATCAACTATTAAAGTGGGTTAACTTATAAAGAGGCGATTCTTTCCTCAATAAACTTCTCAACTGACTCTCTTGGCTGCTTGTATGTAATCGCTAATTCATCCAATAACATGTTCTTAGCGTAGTTAAGCATATCCAAATCAACAGGGCCTAATTTAATCTCATCATTGTTCTCACCTAATTTGTTATAGAAGAATAATTGACGATATAAATAAGCAATATCTTTAACATCGCCAGAAGATAATCTCTTCTTATAAGCATCTCTTCTTTGTTTGGTGTTTGTATTGAAGTCTTTACCAATCTTTTTAACTAATTTAAGAAGTTCATCAGCTTCTTTAACAGTCATGATGTGACGAATAATATAATTAGCGGAATCTACTGGAACATAGAAGGTTTCACCACTGATACGATTTACTTGCACAAGAAAATATTCTTTACCGTTCATTTCCTTGCTCCCAATAATTGTTGAGAGGCCTTCACGGCAATGAATCACTTCGTTGTTCACATTAAAATCTGACATATACATTAATATTATGTCATTTTTTCAAATTTTTTGTAAGTTTTTGAGTAAAAAATCTAGTTAGAAAGAAGACTTTAATGGACAAGTCCTATTAAAAATTAAGTGTTCTTTTGTGGATAATTTATCAGTGCAATAATAACCAGTTCTAATGAATTGGAAATGGTCTAAAGGTTGTGTGTCTTTTAATGATGCTTCCACGAAACCTTCTAATTTGATTAATGAATTTGGATTTAATCTTTCAATGAATGATTGACCTTTTGTTTCTTCGGTTTCATCGAACACTAATGGTTCATAAAGATTAAATGTGGCTGGCAAGGCTGTGGTGGCTTCAACATAATGGATTGTACCATTTGGTTTGCGGGCATCAAAACCGCTGCCAGATTTGGTTTCTGGATCGTATGTGCAGTGGATTTCAACGATGTTACCATTTTCATCTTTCACTACACTATTACATCTAATGAAATATGCATGCATTAAACGGACTTCATCACCGACAGATAATCTCTTCCATTTGCGGTTTGGTTTTTCTTCAATGAAGTCTTCTCTTTCGATATATAAGTATTTACCGAAAGCGATTTGACGATGACCTAATTCTTCATTTTCCATATTATTAGAAGCATCACAATATTCGATTTGTCCTTCTGGGTAGTTATCAATCACCACTTTTAATGGATTTAAGACCGCCATTGGACGAGTAGCTTTAAGTTTTAATTCTTCTCTAAGGAAGTTATCAAGAGTGTCCGCATTTGTGGTGCTGTTGATTCTTGATAAGCCAGTATAAAGAATGAAGTTTCTAATTGCTTCTGGTGTTAAACCTTTTCTCTTTAAACCGACTAATGTTGGCATACGTGGGTCATCATAACCATCAACGTAACCACCATCG
>CACWSI010000033.1:0-6802 GCA_902763555.1 uncultured Erysipelotrichaceae bacterium
TGATAAATTAGAAATCATTAAGATTAGTAAAAAGATTGGAACATATGATATCTCCATTAGACCATATGAAGATTGCTGCACAATCTTTACACCAAAGGCACCTAAAACAATGCCTCATATGGATGAAGTGGAAGAATTCGAAAAGAAATTCGACTATGAATCAATGATCAGAGATGCGATTAATAATGTTGAAGTCAAGATTATTACAAGCGAAACTCAAGATAATGATTTGCTATAAAATATCGATTAAATCAAAAGAATCGTCACATTGTGGCGTTTTCTTTTTCACCTTTCTTGTCTACATTTTTTAAAGGGACTATACTAAAGTTAGCTATGAACTTCTTTAAGAAAAACGCCGCTAACTTAATTACATTAATCCGCATCTTTGGTGCGATTGCTTTAATTATGTTAGAACCGCTTTCTCTGCCGTTTTTTATCGTTTATGGTGTTTGCGGTTTATCTGACGCTTTTGATGGCTTAGTGGCCCGTAAATTAGGGGTACAATCCAGCTTTGGTTCAGCGCTAGATAGTTTATCTGATTTATTATTCTATGGTGTTATGGCGGCTAAACTTTTCCCAACCTTCCAAAGATTACTTTTACCATATCAATGGGTGATTATTGCCGTTCCAACAGCCTTACATTTTATTGCCTATATTATATGTGCGATTAAATTTAATAGATTTAGTGCGATACATACATACGCTAATAAAGCTTTAGGCTTATTAGTCTATGCCTTCCCATTCTTCTTTATTGGTGAGATTCCATTATTATGGACAATCTATATGATCGTGGGTGGTGTCATTGCCTTATATGGTTCAATAGAAATAAATTTAATTCATATCATTGCCAAACATTATGATACGAGAAATAAATCAATCTTCTTTATAAGAAGAAATGAAAATAATCCCATAGAAGAAGAAAAACAATGATTTCTATAAGAAAAAACAGTTAAAAACGATAATCATTTAGTAATGATTTGGCTTTTTCTTTGTGCTATAGTGTTTACAAAGAGGTGCTTTTATGAAATATAAATGTCCAAATTGTGGATGCTTTTTTGAAGGTGAAGCTGAGAAGTGTCCCTCCTGTGGTGTCGCATTCAAATATCCTGAAAAAGTTGCGCCTGTTTTTGCTACTCCAATTTCAGTAGAAGAAAATGCGCCAACTCCATCATCTGATGGATTATTATCAAATCTATACGAAGTGAGAAGTTCTCTTTTCTATCTTGCATACATGTTAAAGAAAAGAGAAAAAAGCATGCTGTTTGATAATCTATGGCAAAAACTAATTGATGGCAGATTTAAAGAAGTTAATTCTAAGGATCCAGAACTTGTTAAGTACTATTTCATCACCAAACAACTGCCCATTAGCTTTGAAAAAGATAGCCTTTTACCAGGAGAGTTATTAACACCTTATGCGGTTTGGGAATCATTTGCTAAACCAAAAGAGAATGATGAAGAACTATATTTGAAATATTCAGATAAAAAGTATACTGGTTTTGAACAGTTTTTTGATTCTTATTTTAATTATCCTGATTATCGAAATGCACCTTGCTATGCCTTAAAAAGAGATCCTTCATCTTTGTTCTTTTTCCAATGGGTTAGGAGCAATATTGATGCTTTAAAATTCGCTCTAAAGGTCCTAGAGATACGATCCGGATATATTTACAGTTATTCAGGTTTTGGTTCTAGTTATAAATATGCATTTATTTCAAATCGCTATTCTTTTGATCAAATTGAACAGTTAAAAGTTCTCGTCAAAGAACAACTTGATAAGATGTTAGAAGAGAAAGAGACACTAGAGAAAACAATTGAAAAGAGATATCTAAGATATCGTCCGAGATCAGCCGAAGAAATAGCAAGTGACGAACAAATGCCGGCCGCTGTTGAAAGCGCAATTAACGAGTTAAAGAAAAAGAGTCTTGTTAACTCAAGCGACTGGAAGAACATTGATATCTTTATCTATCTTTTAGAAACCAAAAGAGCTAATACAATACAGGAAGCTCTCAATTTAGCTGATCAAAAAATATTCCGTGACAAAATGTTAGAAGACTCGTCACAAATTTTAAACAACATTAAATCCATGAAAAACCACATGATGGAAATGATATTCAAAATGGATTTAATGCAAGAATCACTAGATAGTATGGCATCTAATTTAGATTATATTGCCGAACACGGACTGACTGGTTCAGTTGTATATTATCTAACGTCGTATTAAAAAATAAAAAAAGCCGAGACTTAATTCTCGGCATTTTTATTGGTTTTAGCGATTAGGCCTTTTTAGCAGTTTTCACTAAATCAGCGAAAGCTTTTGGATCATTGATCGCTAATTCAGATAACATCTTACGGTTGATGTTGATGTTGGCTTGTTTTAAACCGAACATGAATTTGCTATAAGAGATATCGTTTAATCTGCAAGCAGCGTTGATACGTCTGATCCATAATTTACGGAAATCTCTCTTGCGGTCTCTACGAGAGATGTACGCATAGCGTAAGCTGTGCATAACTTGTTCTTTCGCAGTTTTGAATAATAAGTGTTTGCTACCGAAATAACCAGAGGCTCTTTTTAATACTCTTTTACGACGGGCGTGTGTGACTGTGCCACCTTTAACTCTTGCCATACTTTAGTGTCCTCCTTATTTAACGATGAGAAACTTAATTCTCTTGTAGTCGGTCTTGTGTAAGACAGCGGACTTCATTAAGTGTCTCTTTTGTTTTGTGGTTTTGTGTGGGGCTAAATGTGAAACATAGGCGTGATGTCTAACGACTTTGCCTGTGCCTGTAACTTTAATTCTTTTCATTAAAGCTCTTTTGCTTTTCATTTTTGGCATAATACTTTCCTCCTACTTCTTCTTTGGGGCGAGTATTGCGTACATCCAGCGACCTTCCATCGCAGATGGCTTTTCAATATTCGCGTAATCACTTAATAGAGCGATAAACTTATCCATGACTTCTTGGCCGACTTCGATGTGAGTCATTTGACGGCCACGGAAACGTACGCCTACTTTAACTTTGTTACCCGCTTCTAAGAATTTTTGTGCGGCTCTGGCTTTAGTGTCCATATCATGACCACCAATTTGTGGTGTTAATTGGACTTCCTTGATTTCTACAGTATGTTGTTTCTTTTTAGCTTCTTTAGCTTTCTTTTGTTGCTCGAAGCGATATTTGCTGTAATTGATGATCTTGCAAACCGGAGGCTTGGCCGCTGGCGCAACACATAATAAGTCCAAATCATATTCATTGGCTTTAAATTGTGCTTCGCGAGAAGACATTGTTCCGAGTTGCTCACCATTAGGTCCGATTAAAAGGACTTCTGGAAAACGAACGTTTTCATTTACTAAATCTTTGTTTTGGTTATTGCCAGGTTTTTTGTTATTGGCGTAGCGATTGTCGATGATAAGTATCACTCTCCTTTTTGATTTAAAAAACGGATGCGTACAGCACCCGTTAACATTCTTAGCCCATAAGAAGTAGCGTTAGCCAACTAACTTTTGTCAGTCTGGCGAGAAGCGGGTGCCTCTGCTTTCTACGTTTTTGCGTTAAGATATTATCATTATTAATATAATGTGTCAATTATTTATTTAGAGTTTTACCAAATGGTAGGTACATCATTCACATAGTGCCAATAAGAACCAGTGCCTGTTGGTGTAGTTTCACTATAGAAAGATAAAGTGGTTTCACTCACGTTATAAATGTATGGTGGTCTGGAAAGACTTTCAATATTGTTCCATTCTTCTTCTGTTCCCTTGTAGTAGATATTCTTGAAGAAACTTTCATATAAAGCTTGTAAGCCAAGGTTAGTGACGCTATGAGGAATAACAATCGATTTTAAAGATGTACACCACATAAATGGTGAATGGCCAATATAGGTAATGCCTTCTTCTAATGTTACTGATTTAAGAATGCTACAATCTCTAAATGTTCCTTGATCAAGAGTGGAAACACTTCCAGGAATGGTAATCTCTTTTAAAGCGGTATCCCACGCAAAACAGAACATTCCAATTGAGGTGACACTATTTGGAATATTAATTGATTCTAAATGTTTGGAGCTAGAAAAAGCATTTTTACCAATAGAAGTAATGTTGTTTGGAACTTCGTATGATACTAAACGATCACAGCTATTGAACGCATAGTCACCAATAGTGGTAACACTACTTGGAAAAGTAAAAGCCTTTGCCCAGTTTGATGGGAATTTCATCAGTGTAGTTTTTTCTTTGTTGAAAAGGACACCATCAATAGAACAATACACAGTATTGTTTGTATCTACATTAATTGCTTCTAATGATGAGCAATTGATAAAAGCGGAAGAATCTAAAGTAGTCACACTTTCTGGAATAGTGACACTCTTTAAAGATTTATTGCCATTAAAAGCACTAACGGCAATTTCTTTAACAGTATTTGGTATTGTAACCGCATTGAAATCACAACTTCTAAAGGCAAATTCGCCAATGCGAGTAACCCCTTCAGGAATGTTAACTGATTTCAATTTTGAACATCCTTCAAACATATAGTCACCAATCGCAGTAATATATTTACTTAGCTTTGCGCTTTCTAGAGAAAGACAATCCAAAAATGAACAATCTCCTAAGAAGGTGACGGTATCAGGAATAACAATTGATTTTAATTTCTCACATCTATGAAAAGCATAATAACTAATTCTTGTTAAACCTTCATTCAAGGTGACTGATTCTAAATTTTCACATAACGCAAAGGCTTCAGATTCTATTTCTTTAATAGAACTTGGAATGACCACTGATTTTAATGATTTACAAAGCTGAAAAGCTCGCATATTAATACCGACTACAGGTTTTCCATTATATGTACTTGGGATGACTAAATTACCAGAGATATCTGTAGATTTAGCGCCATCAAGCCAATAGCTATCAGTAGTAGAGTTATATGTAAAGTTCAACTCTCTAAGAGGATCAATCTCATGAACAGGTACACTAGAAGAACTAGATGACTCGCTAGAAGAACTGGATTCTATACTGGATAATATTGAACTATTATCGCTTGAAGAAATAGGCGTAGAAGAATTAGGAGTGGAACAACCTAATAAAGATGTCGCTAATAGACTAGCTTCAACTATCGCAAACGCAATAATACTTTTTTTCATAAAACACCTCTTAAAATTTAAAAATGTTCCGATTATCTCTAATTTATCACATAACGCGTATAAGGTAAAAGGAGAATTAAAAAAGCCTACCAATTAGGTAGGCAGTTTAGTTAATTAGTTCTTACTTATTCTCAGTATTGAGTAAGGCTTTATTTTTGATTTCATCATCGATGAGTTTTAAGAATTCATCAATGCTGACAGTGATTTGTTCTTGAACGCCGAATCTTCTATAAGTCACTGTTCTATCATCACGTTCATGATCACCAAGAACAAGAGTATATGGAATCTTCTTCATCTGTGAACTTCTCATTCTATAACCAAGCTTGTCATTGGAATCATCAAGAGCCACTCTAAGACCATGTTCTTTGAACTTCGCTAATAATTCGTTAGCGTATTCTAAGTGATAATCATTGTTAACTGGTAATAGGTTAACTTGAACTGGGGCTAACCATGTTGGGAAAGCACCTTTTGTTTCTTCGATTAAGAAGGCGATGAAACGATCTAAAGAACCTAAGATTGCTCTATGAACAACAACTGGTCTAGCTTTCTCACCTTTTTCATCAATATAGGTAAGTTCAAATCTTTCTGGTAATTGATAGTCTAATTGAATAGTGGACAATGTGACATCATGACCAATCGCGCTCTTGACTTGAACGTCAAGTTTAGGACCATAGAAAGCGGCTTCACCAATGGCTTCATAATATTCAACGCCTAATTCTTTTAAAACTTCACGTAATTGGTTTTCACTCTTTTCCCAGAGTTCATCGTTACCGAAATATTTTTCGGTATCGTTAGGATCTCTTAAAGATAAACGGAATGCATAGTTCTTAAATCCAAAGTCGTGGTAGACATCAAGAATAAGTTTAGTAACTTCTTTAAAGACATCACCGATTTGAGTTGGCATACAGAAGATATGGGAGTCGTTTTGATAGAACGCTCTTGTTCTTTCAATACCAGTTAATGCACCTGAGGCTTCAAAACGGAAGTCAGCGGCGATTTCCGCAATCTTTAATGGTAATTCACGATAAGAGTGCAAAGCACTTCTATACATGACCATGTGATGTGGGCAGTTCATTGGTCTTAAGACATATGATTCATTATCAACGTCCATCTTTGGGAACATATCCTTTTGGTAGTGGGCCCAGTGACCAGATGTCTTATATAATTCAACGTTGCCTAAACATGGAGTTAAGACGTGTTTATAGCCTAAGGCTATTTCTTTATCCATGATATAGTCACTTAATAAGCGTCTCACTATGAAACCATTTGGTAACCACATTGGTAAGCCTTTACCAACAAGGTCATCATACATGAAGATACCTAATTGTTTACCTAAGATACGGTGGTCTCTTCTCTTTCTTTCTTCAAGAATTTCGAGCCATTTATTTAAATCTTCCGCGGTATACCAAGAGGTACCATAGATTCTTGTTAATTGTTTATTTTTACTATTACCTCTCCAGTAGGCACCTGCTAAAGAAAGTAGTTTAAAATGTTTAATGAGAATCTTTTCCTGCTAATTCTCTCATCTTCTTTTCGATGACAGGAAGATCGTTTTCGGTAATTACATCTTCACCGAAATCGATATCATAGTAGAAGCCATTTTCAATGGCAGGTCCAAAACCAAATAAGGCTTTTGGATAAAGTTCTGTAATAGCTTGCGCTAATAAGTGAGAAGTAGAATGGTTT
>CACWSI010000033.1:6836-8289 GCA_902763555.1 uncultured Erysipelotrichaceae bacterium
TGCACTTGTTTTTTCCATTTCAATAATGGAACCATCATGTTGTTGTACTTTCATAATTTAATTCTTTCCCTCCGCAATACAATAGCGGGCTTATCCTTTGGCTTTTAGCCTAATTTATAATGATTTACGATAAATCATTGCAACATGTCGATTAAGTCTCTTAATCCATGTGTATGCCTATGTTTCATTTCAACAGCTTCGTCGATTGGGTAATCAACGATTTCGTTTTGCTTAATGCCAACAATTCTACTTGTTGGTTCTTTATCACATAAGATTTCGATAGCTCTAGCGCCAAATCTCGCAGCTAAGATTCTATCGTGAGCGGTTGGAGAACCACCTCTTTGTAATCTACCAAGAACTTCAGTTCTTGTATCAAAGCCTGTTTCCTTAGCGATTTCACCCTTTACGGAATAAGACTTCCTTCTTAAGTGGATGTTCGACACAGATAACACCTTCAGCACCTTCTGCTAAAGCAGCAAACATTGCTAAGTCACCACAGTGACGACCCATAACTTCGATT
This sequence comes from uncultured Erysipelotrichaceae bacterium, assembly GCA_902763555.1. GTDB lineage: Bacteria > Bacillota_I > Bacilli_A > RFN20 > CAG-826 > RUG14515. The sequence continues at coordinate 7,357 of CACWSI010000033.1, forward strand.
AAGGAACAACGTTGGTGAGAACCAGATGTATCTTTAAGTTTATCGACACATTCACAGATTGTGTTTAAAGCGGTGGCAAAGCCAATTGTTTCATCAGTGCTACCGACATCGTTATCAATTGTGCCTGGAATACCAATACAGGTAACGCCATGTCTAGATAAGGCTTGTAGACCTCTAAAAGTGCCATCGCCACCGATACCAATTAAAGCATCGATTTCAAAGTCTCTAAGGTTATCCGCTGCTTTCTTACTCACAGCTTCTTCTTTGAATTCTGGAATACGGGCACTTCTAATAATTGTGCCACCTCTATTAATGATATCTTGGGTGAAGTCTTTATTAACTTGACGGATATCACCTTCGACTAAGCCACGTAAGCCATCATAGACGACATACATTTCTTTGCCTTGGTATAAACCTGCACGGATACAAGCGCGTAAACACGCATTCATACCTGGGGCATCACCGCCACTTGTTAATATTGCAATTTTTCTAATCATGACTAGTTTCTCCTTAATAATAATTTATTATTACGCCTAACATTATATACTTAATTTTGTAAATGTCTTTGTAAAAACTCTTTTTTCCACAAATTTTAATGTGGATAAGTTTTAAAAAAGTGTGATTTTTTAACTTATTTATATATTAATATATAAATGTTTATACACATGATGTGGATAAGTATGCGCCTAAAAATGTGCATATCTTTTTCATTTTACTTTTGCTTTTTCTATGTGTGATAATAGCGACACCAACATTGAAAGACTCCCTTATGAAAGTATTAGCACACCAAGATTTCCTAGAAGTAAGATTAGCCTCTCTCATCGCGGATTATGACCGTGATACTTTGAGCAATCTCTACCAACCAATGATAGGCTTTGAGGCCTTATCTTTATACATGACACTTTGGAGTGAAGCTAATAACGAAAGAGTCTC
>CACWSI010000034.1 GCA_902763555.1 uncultured Erysipelotrichaceae bacterium
ACTGTAGTTTACATCTGGTTGCGGAGGCAGGATTTGAACACTGCGACCTCCAGGTTATGGGCCTGACGAGCTACCACTGCTCTACTCCGCGATCTCGCCCGGAGTTTAGTCCAGGCAATTGATTACTTGCGATTTTTACGACGAGCGTTTTCGCTTTTCACTTTTCTCTTAAGAGATTTCTTTAAGAAAAATTCTCTCTTACGGGCTTCTTGGATAGTGCCAGCTTTATTAACTTGTCTTTTGAATCTACGAAGAGCATCATCTAATGTTTCGTTTTCACGAACTGAAGTCTTTGGCATGTCTATTCACCTCCTTGAAGCTTTTCGCAACGTGTCTATTATTACAAAGTAGTCTAACTATTGCAAGTATTATTATTAAATAATTTTCGCACCACTGGATGTGCCGATGCGGTTAGCACCCGCTTCAACCATGGCAATTAAGTCTTCGTGTGTACGCACACCACCACTGGCTTTAACGCCCATTTCTGGACCAACAGTTTCTCTCATAAGTCTCACTGCTTCAACAGTGGCACCACCAGTTGAGAAGCCTGTACTTGTTTTAACAAAGTCAGCACCAGCTTCTTTAGCGGCTTTACAAGCACGAACGATTTCATCGTTATTTAATAAGCATGTTTCAATGATGACTTTTAAGATGATGTTGTGGCCAACGGCTTGTTTGATTTCTCTGATTTCTTCTCTGACGTAGTCATCATGACCGGCTTTTAACATACCGACATTAATAACCATATCAACTTCATCAGCGCCTTGTTTAACACAAGTTACTGCTTCTTCCACTTTGGTTTTGGTTAAGTTCATACCAAGAGGGAAACCGATAACTGTACAGACCTTAACATCGCTATCTTCTAAGCATTTAGCGGCTAATGGGACATAAGCAGGATTAACACAAACTGACATGAAGTCGAATTGCTTTGCTTCATCACAAAGCTTAACGATTTGTTCTGGTTGGGCATCTTGTTTTAATAAAGTATGATCAATAAGTTTATTGTATTGCATTGTCTATTTGCTCCTTTGCAAGCATTTTATTATAACACAAAAAGAAAAAGTCCAGTTAAGGACTTATCTTACAAAGTGTTAAGAATAATTACTTTTCAGCTTTCTTAGCGGCTTTTTTGGCTGGCTTTTTAGCTGGGGCTGGTTTTTCTTCTTTAACGAGTTTGCCATTAACTAAAACGGCTTTACCAGCATAGTAACCACATTTTGGGCAAACATGGTGAGCTTTGATCATCGCACCACATTGTGGGCATGTGACTAAACCTGTAACGTTTAACTTAAAATGTGTTCTTCTTAATCTTTTTCTTGTTTTACTAATTCTTCTTTGTGGGACGGCCATAGTGTCTTCCTCCTTAGCAACGGGAATTAGTATATATAAATAGTACTATTTAGTCAATAGATTTTTAGACATCTTCTAAACTATTGTAATTTATTTAGATTATATCATATCTTTTTGTAGTTTTATTGTCTTATATTCTCCTACTTTAGATTCCAAAGGAATCTTGACCTCTAAATAATTACTTGTATGACCAACATATGCTTGCTGTTTTTCATCATATTTTTCAATTAAAACAGTGACATCTTGACCAATGAACTTATTCGCATAGGCATGATATAACTCGTTAGATAATTCTAATAAACGTCTACTTCTTTCCTTCTTCACTTCTGGAGAGATTTGTCCTTCCATACGAGCGGCGTATGTACCTGGACGTTGACTATATGGGAAGACATGGAGCATATCAAAACATTCTTTGCAGAGATTATATGTTTCCATAAAGTCTTCTTCACTCTCTTGTGGGAAACCGACGATGACATCACCAGAGATCATTACATTAGGAACAAGCTTTTTAATTTCTTTAATGCGTGACATGAACTGCTCACGCGTGTATTTACGGTTCATCATCGTTAAGACATGATTAGAGCCCGCTTGGAGAGGGATGTGTAAGTGCTTAGCTAAGTTATCTCTTGTTTGGATTAACTTGATTAATTTATCATCAATTTCACTTTCCTCTATAGAGGAGATTCTTAAACTCTTAAGATTTGGGATATCACTAAGTTCTTCTACGAGGTCAGAGAAAGAACAATCTTTTAAGTCTTGACCATAGCCACCGACATGGATACCAGAAAGAACGATTTCTTGATAGCCTTGCTCTACAAGATACTTGGCTTCTTTAATGACATTTTCCTTATTTCTTGAGCGCATCTTACCGCGTCTAAAAGGCACGATACAATATGTGCAGAAATTATTACAGCCATCTTGAATTTTAAGGAACGCTCTAACGTTTTCACTATAAGAAGTGATACCAAGTTCTTCATATTCAAACTGTCTGGTGTTTTCTTCGATTAATGTTTTATATTGATGATCATTTAAAGCTTGCTTTATGAGTTCCACGACATCTTTACGATGAGAAGTACCTAAAAGAATTGTAGGTTTAATCTCTTCTTCGATAAACTTGTAGTTTCCTTGCGCATAGCAACCCATCACTGCGATAATCGCATTTGGGTAAAGCTTTTGCATCTTACGGATATGTTGACGGCTTTTTTGATCCGCGGTCGCGGTTACTGAACAAGTATTGATAATAACCACATCTGGGTTTTGATTATCTTCTTTAAAGCCTTCTTTGATAAGTAATGAAGAAATAGCACTTAGTTCATAAGCGTTAACTTTACAGCCTAAATTGTATGTGGAAAATGTTTTCATAATTTGGCCCAATCGTGGAATCTAATTAAGTGCAATAAGTGGCTAGAAATAAAGCCATTATCATATAAAGCGTTAATAAAGCCTTCTCTATCAAAATTGAAATAAGCGTCCACGACTGGTCTAATTCTTTCTAGCATATGCGAATAGGAAGGACGACGTAAATAACGGTCAAATAACACTACTGTACCATCTAATCTGCCTTGTTCATTAACAAAGTAAATTGTATTAGTGTCGTAATGGAAAAAAGCGGTTTCTTTATCTTCTTGTTTGACTTTAACTAGTCTAGAGAAGTGAGAGTTATATAATTCACTACCATACGTATCAAAAGGATCGACGACTGTATCTTGGAATTTATCTTTAAGTCCAGCGTAAGGAGAGGTTAATAACTTCTCAGGTTCTTCAAAGTAGATTTGATTTAATGAACGAGAGAAGAATGGAATATAAATCTTCTTTTGTCCTTCTTGATAATATGGTTGTTCAGAAATGATTTCATGGAATGATTTCACGAAGTTAGCGTGGTTATTCTTATTGTTAGTGTTGATATAACCCTTAAGGTTTTCAGTTTCATTTTCCATCACTACTTTATTAAGATAGCCATATAAAATGACATTCGCTCTAATAACATTAAATGGCTCATCACCTGGTTCATAGAAGGCGACAAAACGTGGGATTCTAGTTAAGTGATGACGGTTATCTAAAAAGAAGCGATATTCTTCGCTTTGTTCGAAGTCTGTTCTTTTCTTAGCTTTGCTAGCGATGTATCTTAATAATCTTTTCATTTCTCTAATAGATATCCTAACACACTTAAGGCATAGATGGCCGCGGTTTCCGCGCGTAAGATGCGCTTGCCTAATGATGTTCTTATGAAACCTTGTTCTACAAGGCTATTAACTTCTTCTTCTGAAAATCCGCCTTCTGGACCCACAAGGATGGAAATAGATTTATTCTTTGTGACATCCGCGAAAGTCTCTTTAGTGTCACCTGCTTCTTTTTCATATGCGATATAGTTAAGATCACTAAAGGCTTCTTTAGGAAGTTGTTTTAAGTTATAGATTCCAATGAGATTTGGAACCACTAAGCGATGAGATTGTTCGCTTGCTTCTTTCATAATCTTTTGGAAGCGTTGAATCTTCTTATCAATATCTTTGTTATCGTATTTCACCACAGTTCTTTCACTTTGGATTAAAGCGATATTCTTCACGCCTAATTCAGTAGCCTTTTGCACCACTAAATCGATTTTATCACCTTTGGTGAGAGCGAATAATAATGTAATATCAACTGGTAGTTCCACATCACTTTTAAGTTCGTGAACAATATAAATATCAAGAGGATTAACACTCTTGATTTTACATAGATATAGTTTATCGTTAGCGACGGCTTCAATTTCATCATCCTTCTTCATGCGCATGACATGTAAAAGGTGATGCTCATCATCTTTAGTTAATTGGATATGTTCACTATCTAATAAAGAAGCAAAGTAACGTTGCATTAAACAATGAACTCTCCTTCACCATCTTTAATATCAGGTAAGAAATTATAGATAGTCGCTACAACAGCATTAATGGCGTAGACAATTAAAATAGGAACAATAATTGCTACAGCGATATGCGCTTTAGCGGCGAAATAAAATACAGCGAATAAACCACCGATAACGGCAAGGTTACAAATAAGCCAAATAAAACCTAAAACATATTTCTTAATGTAGAAAAATGGTAAACCTATAAAACCAAGGGTAAAGAAATAGGCAATGAATTTTTTACGACGTCTAAGGACTTTTTGTCCTTCTTTCATTTCACTTAAATCTATTTGAGAAGTGATTTCGACGGTTTCACTACTTGTGCCTTGTAAAGGATTTTTGATTCCACAGACGGGGCAGAGATCTGTGTCAAATTTGGATAAACGTGCCCCACAGTTACGACAATTTGGCATAATTTTTGGCTCTTTCTACATTCTAAACTTTTATTAAATAAAAAGCACTAATAACTAGATAATTATGTGCTTGGAATTATATTTTACTGGTTTGGTGGTTTATAACTCAACAAGAATATAATTTTTTTAAAAACTTAACTTGCTATGTGAAACTCTTTTCTATATAATTACTTCTTGCTTGTATTACAAGCGATTTGGCTGGATAGCTCAGCTGGCTAGAGCAATCGGTTCATACCCGGTCGGTCGACGGTTCGAATCCGCCTCCAGCTACCAAATTGTTTATATAGAGGTTCGGGTATGAACCTCTTTTTTGTTTCATTTAAGGTAATTTGTTTTATATTTATAGTAGAAAATATCGAGAAGTTTTATGAAACCATTAATTAAGAAGAGCGTCATGCTTTTAGCGTTAATAGGAATGATAAGTGGATGTGAAGTAAATCCTAGTGCTTCTAATTCATCCTTTAATAGTGCTTCCCCTACCCCAAGCTCTTCTTTTGATGCTTCTACGTCTAGTATTTGTGAACATGATTTTGTTTTTAATGGGGATGTTAGTGACGCTCCAACGATTATTCAAAGTAAAGGCGCTAAATATGTGTGCAGTAAATGTGGACAAGAAAAATATGAAAACGCTAATTACGATTTAAACGAATATGCCTTTGCGGATCAAACATACATGTATGATGGTAACGAACATCAATTAACCATTAGAGGGATGATTCCTTTTGGCTGCACAGTGGAATATGAAAACAATTCTTTAAAAGAAATTGGTGAAAAAGAAGCCACAGCAAAAGTTTATGATGAAAAGCATCAATTAATTGATGTTAAAAAGGCTAAGATTCATATTATTGAAAATACTGGTATGCCTAATATCAGAATTGACACTAATAATGTGCCAGTTGAATCAAAAGAAACTTACGTTTCTATGACTTTATCCACGGATAACTGTGACCAAGCATTTATTAAAAACAATGTGCCTGGTGAAATTAGATGCCGTGGCAATGGCACGATGACTTATGATAAGAAGCCATATCGTATTAAGTTTACTAGTAAAACTAATATGCTTGGTTTAAATCATGGCGCTAGAGCAAAGAGTTGGGTCTTATTAGCGGAATACGCTGATCAATCAATGGTCAGAAACTCCACTGCTTTCTATTTAGGTAATTCATTATTCAATTATTCAAATAACTATAGTTCTGACTATATGCCCGTTAATGTCTACCTTAATGGTAGTTATAATGGTGTCTATGTTTTAGCGGAGCAACAGCAAGCTAATTCTAATCGTGTTAAGATTAATGAAGCGGAAGATAGTTATACCGGCACTGATGTTGGTTATTTAATTGAATTAGATAGCCGTGCTTCTGAAGAAGATTATTACTTCTCTGTTGGCAAAGGTACTGACTGGAGTATGTTCCCTGGTATGCCTGGCGGTGGCTGGGGAGGAGGAGGCGAGCAACCTGATAAACTTGATGGCGCTTCCCTCTATCGTAAAGATTATGCGGTTAAGACTGATGTCTTTGCCCAAGAGCAAGTTAACTTTGTTAAGAAATATCTCACTAATGTGTACTATGCCTTTTATAAAGCGGTACATGGTGATGGCTTATTTGTTTTAGATGAAAATAACGAACTTAAAGCTAGCCCATACACCACCCAATTTGAAACACTAAATTCTATTATCGATTTAGAATCAGTCTTTAAGATGTATCTCTTACATGAATATATGAAAGATGTTGATGTTGGTTTTGGTAGTTTCTATATGTTCGTAGATTTCTCCACCACTAGTAAATATAAGCGCCTCACCTTTGGTGCGCCTTGGGATTTTGACTGGAGCAGCGGTAATGTTAACACAAGTGAATGCTATGGTAGTTCTGGTGAATATTGTTCTAAGAATCAATTCAATCCATGGTTCTTTATGCTTTCAAGAACTAACTTCTTTAGAGAGACGTTTAAGAAATACTATAGTGTCTTTAAGAATTCACAAATCTTAGAAGGAGCAATTGCTCAGGCTAATTACTTCGCTGCAGCATTTAAAAATGATTACGTTAAGAATTATCAAAAATGGGATAACTTAGGAAAGATTACTCCTAAATACACTCCTGATATTGCTAGAACATTTAAGAGTCATCAAGATGCGGTTGATTACTTAACTAAATGGCTCACTGATAGAAAGAAATCACTAGATCAAATATTCAAATAGGAAAAGAGAATTAATTTAGTTCTCTTTTTTAATAATGCAAATCACTTGCTTTAATATTTATTAAGCATATAATTTTTGCCATGCTGAAGAAAATTGCTCACATCTTTAAACCACGCGATATGACAACAGGAAATATCTTCCTCAAGATCATTCTTTTTGCTATTCCTGCGATGCTTACAACGATGATGCAATTACTCTACACCACGATTGATTTAACAACTGTCCATTATGGTGATTCCGCTGAATCAATGGGGGCGATTGCTTCTAACACCGCTCTTATCAATTTGATTGTTATTGTGTTTGTTGGTGTCTCGCTTGGTGCGAACGTTGTTTTATCAGAAGCTAAGGGTGCAGGGAATCATAAAAAAGCGAGCAAAGTACTACACACCTCGCTTGTTTTTGCGGTCATATCCGGTTTCTTTGTCGGTGTTTTAGGCTTTTTTATTAGTGATAACTTATTAGAATTAATGGGCACTGAGGCCCACTATTTTGCTAAAGCAGCTTTATATTTAAAGATCTATTTCTGTGGCTTACCATTCCTAATGGTTTATAACTATGCTGCTCAATTATTAAGAGCGCAGGGTGATTCGGTTTCACCGTTTTTAGCGTTGTTAATAGCTGGCATTATTAACGTTGGATTTGACTGTTTATTTGTTTTCCCAATGCATATGGGTGTCGCGGGTGTGGCCTTAGCCACGATTATCGCTGAAGCAGTTTCCGCGATTATTTGTGTCTTTGTTTTAATCAAAGGCAAACATAACTATGTTAGTTTGAAGGTCAAACAGTTTAGAATTGATGGGCCAGTACTTCTTGAAGTACTTAAGATTGGTTTACCAGCGGGTCTACAAGGTTTCTTCTTCTCTTTACCAAATGTCTTTATTCAATCATCTTTGTATACGATTGATCCAGGTAACGTTAATTTAGAAAACGGGGCTAATGCTGCGAGCAATATTGAAGGCTATTTCCATGCGGCTTGTGACGCAATCGCAGTATCCACTATGACTTATATCGCCGCCAATATCGGGGCAAAGAAAAAAGAGAATATTAAAAAGAGCATTCTCTACGGTTTAGCTTGGGGCACGATATGTTGCTTGCTCATTGCAATTATAACTTTGTTATTGCATAAACCGCTTCTATCTTTGTTCGTGGATAATGAAGAATCTATTAACGCTGGTTATACAAGACTTGGTCTAATGGGCTATCTATATTTCTTTGACTTTACAATGGCTTTTACCGCCGCGGTATTACGTGGTATGAAAAGATCAACTTACCCAATGATTACCACACTCGTGTGCTGC
>CACWSI010000035.1 GCA_902763555.1 uncultured Erysipelotrichaceae bacterium
TCATCAGCTGAGTCTTCCACGACCGCAATCCTAATGTTTATATCGTTCATTCTAGATAATTCTACCACGAAAGTGGCTTTAAGAAAATAATGAACCCCGTATCCACGCGGGAGTTGGGGTTCATTTTTATAATTATTTTGATAATTAGTCGTTTGTCTTAACAACTTCCATAATACCAACAGCTTGATAATCTTCTAATGTCCAAACGTTATTAGAATGAGCACAAGCATAAAGGATATTCTTTGCTGCTCTTCTCATGAGAATTGTAGAGTCATGTGGAGTGGCTCTATAGGTGGTGTTTGCGTCATAGCTGGCTTTATTTAACCATAAGTCATTACCTGCTCTTAAGCCAATGTTAGTGGCCATGTAGTCAGGACCTGCGTAGTCAGTAACGACAACACCATGGAATCCCCATTCATCTCTTAAGAGAGTGGTTAATAAGGCTTCACTACCACCAGCCCACCATGAACCTAAGCTGTTAAAGGAGGACATAATACCTAAACCACCTAAATCAACATAGATTTCAAAGCCACGAGCATAGATTTCTCTAAGAGCTTGTTCGCTTGCCCAAACAAAGACACCTGCACGACTATTTTCTTGTTCATTACATAAGAAGTGTTTAGCGTATGTATAGACACCATACTTCATACTTCCTTGAGCAGTGTGACCAGCCATTAAACCACCGATTAATGGATCTTCAGAATAATATTCGAAGTTTCTGCCACCAAATGGTGAACGGTGTGTATTAATACCAGGAGCATACCAACCTGTCAAGCCACGGGAAGCACCTTCTCTACCGATGGATTCACCCATAACTTTAGCGGTTTCTAAATCCCATGAACAGGCAACAACGACTTCACTTGGGTGACCTGTACCAGAGTGGAAGGCCGCACCAGGACCATCATAGTCTTTAGTAGCGGTTTTACCGATGCTACTAATAGAAGCGGTTTTGAATGAACCTTGGTCAACGATATCTTGTAAATCTTTAATAGACATTTGGTCAAGTAAGTCTTCCCAACGTGGATCGTCCCATTCAGCGTTTTTGAAATCTTCAAATTTGAGACCATTTTGCTTACCTTGTTCTCTTAATATACCTTCGATTTGATTGTCTTGGTATGAGAATTTTGAACCACCAGTTTGGTTAGTAGCACCACCTGGGAAATGTTTAGCATCACTATTAGAGACTAAGCTGAAGTCAGCTTTGTTTTTCCATGTTGTTGCGAAATCACTTCTTGACAAGAATTCATGTTTTTCTTCACCACCACCGAATTCAACATCTTGGAAGATATTGGCGTATTCTTTACCAGTTTGATATGAGGTTTTGAATTCAACATCTTCGTTAAGTGTATATGTCTTAGCGTTTTCTCTATTGGCAACCGCTGTGACAGCAAGATCCCAAACATTTTCTCTAATAGAGAATTCATAATCGCCTTTTTCTAAGACATAGTAACCTTTTTCGGTTGACCAGGAAGCGATATCTCTGAAACTAAATTCTAATTTGTAGTTCTTAGTTTCACCTGGTTCGATGATGTTTGTTTTTTGGAAAGCGGTTAATGAATAATATGATTTTTCAATACCACCTTTGGTATATGGAGCGTGGGTATAGAGTTGGATAACGTCTTTACCAGCGACTTCACCAGTATTTTTAACTTCAACAGTGACATAGACTTTTTGATTTTCACTATCGACTTCGAATGCAGAGATTGATTTATCAAAAGTTGTATAACTTAAACCATGACCGAAGGAATATTGGACCTCATCATCATAATCAATGTAGCCTTCTTTAGCAGCGGTAACATAATATCTGTAACCGACATAAATACCTTCGTGATAGTTAGTGAATTTAGCGCCTTTAGCCGCACCTGAGCTATATGTCAATGTGGTATCATTACCAAAGTTTTGGTAAGATGGCGCACTCTTAACATCATATGGCCATGTATCCACTAAGTGACCGGATGGGTTAACTTTACCAGCGAGGATCTCAGCAACAGCTTTTGTACCTGTTAAACCTGGGTGACCCATATAAACAGCAGCGCTGATTTCGGAATCATCTAAGAATTCAGCTTCTATAACGGTTGGAACATTTAATAAGATAATAACTTTTTTGAAGTTTTGTTCTAGCATATCAATGGCAGCGATTTCATTAGCTTTTAAAGTTAAATCTTTATAGTTCATGTCTTCGTCTTCACTACCACGTCTAGTGATACAGAAGATAGCGGTATCAGAGAACTCTTTAGCGTTTTCTAATAAGGTTTTGCCACCTAATTCATCAAGTGGTTGTTCATAAGCACTTGCTGGAGGTTCATTATCATATGGTGCCTTACTACTAACTATCTCACGATAACCATATTTGTTGAAACCACATTGGATGTCGTATTCAACTTCAACAGCGGAAACTTTCTTATTCTTATAATAGTTCTTGATCATGTTGAAGAGGTTTTCATTAATTTCAAAACCTTCATCTTTCATGGCTTGTTCAAGTTTTAAAGCGGTTCTTGGGAAGTCAGTATCAAAGCCATTGGCTTTTGTGACTCTGCCGTCAGTTTGGAAAGAGCCAGAACCGCCATTACCATAGAATAAACCATAAGCGCAAGCGCCAAAGATGTTAACTTTCTTATTGGTTTCTAAGTTAAGTGGTAATGCATTATTTTTGTTCTTTAAAAGAACTGTGCCTTCTTCTTGAATGGAAACAACGTTCTTTTCCGCTTGTGCAGCAGCTTCTTTTGAGGAAGGGGTATCAATAATAGAAACCTTACTACCATTTAATGTTGTTAATAAGTTTTGGAATGCGTTTGATGGTAAGAATGATGCGGCAGCGGAACCAATAAGGGCTGTAACTATGACTGTTGGGATTAACCAACCTCTTATTCTCCTCCAAGCAATAACATTTTTAGCAGGGCCTGTAGTTTTTTTAGCGACTGCTTTCTTTTCTTCCTTTGGAGCTTCGGCATACTCTTTTAATTGTTCTTTATCGCCATCTTTAAATTTCATACGGCCGAAGAGCCAGTTAAGAAGGAAATAAACACCAACAAGAGCGACAGCGGCCACGATAAGGATGATTAAACCAACCCACCAATATTGGAAAATTGAGCGGAGGGAGTAACCAGCAATAATTGGCTTATCAAAGAAAGACTCTAAGATAGGTAAATTAAACATAAATAATCTCCTTTTATACATATTTATGAGTTATTAAAACATAGAAAAGTTAGCGAAAAACTAAAATTTGTATGCTTTTACGTTTGCGATATTACTATAAGTGATAAAAAATAGTCATGACAAACAAAATACATAACATTGCATTTTATTGACATAACCTTAATCAAAAGAAAAGAGAGGCTCCGAAAAACCCCTCCATTAATTTAGTTAACTATCGACTAGTGACCGTCAGCCGCTTTGATAACTTCTGGGATACCAACAGCAGCGTAGTCTTCATCAGTCCAAACGTTGTTGGAGTGTGCACATGCGAAGAGGATGTTTTTAGCCGCTCTTCTAGCGATAATAGCGCCATCATGTGGACATTGTGTACGGACTCTACTTGGTTTTAAGCTACTGCTTAATTGGCTTGGTGTTAACCACATATCATTACCAGCTCTTAAGCCGATGTTTGTGGCCATATAATCACTACCAGCGTAGTCAGTAACGACGACACCATGGAAGCCCCATTCTTCTCTTAAGAGAGTGGTTAAGGCTGCCTTACTACCACCACACCACCATGAACCGATGCAGTTATAAGCAGACATGATACCAATACCACCTAAATCAACATAAAGTTCAAAGCCACGGGCATAGATTTCACGTAATGCTTGTTCGGTTGCCCAAACAAAGACACCCGCACGATTATATTCTTGGTCATTACAGAAGAAGTGTTTAGCGTATGTGTAGACACCATACTTAGCCATACCTTGAGCAGTGTGACCGGCCATTAAACCAGAGATTAATGGATCTTCTGAATAATATTCGAAGTTTCTACCACCAAATGGTGAACGGTGAGTGTTAATGCCAGGAGCATACCAACCAGTCATACCACGAGCAGCGCCTTCACGACCAATGGATTCACCCATAACTCTAGCAACATCTGTTGACCAGGAACAACCAACGATAACTTCACTTGGGTGACCTGTGCCAGAGTGGAATGCCGCACTTGGACCATCGTAGTCAAGTGTTTGACCCTTTTCAATCTTTTCGACACTAGCGGTTTGGAAACCACCGTATTCAATAAGTTTATCCATATCAGCGTATGATAATTGACTTAATAAGTCTTCCCATCTTGGGTCATCCCACGCTGCATCTTTGAGATCTCTAAGTGTTAAGTCACCAGCGACTTCTTGTTCTTTTACTTCTTCATCAATTTGATTGTCTTGGAATGTGAATGAGCCAGAACCTGTGGAGTTGCTTGCACCACCTGGGAAGTGACTTGCTTCTGGGTGAGAGGCTAATGGAATATCAGCCTTATTTTGCCATGTGCCTTCAAAGTCATTACGAGATAAGTATGTGTTCTTTTCAACACCACCACCGAATTCGACATCTTGGAAGATATTTTCATATTCTTTACCTGTTTGATAACTGGTTAAGAAATCAATATCTTCAGCAAGGTTCATAGACTTGACATTCTCTCTACCACTGACAGCGGTTTGAGCTAAATCCCAAACGTTTTCTCTAATGGAGAATTCATAGTCACCTTTTTCTAACACGTAGTGACCTTTTTCAGTGGACCAAGAAGCGATATCTCTGAAACTAAATTCTAATTTGTAGTTCTTAGATTCACCTGGTTCGATGATATTTGTTTTTTGGAATGTTGTTAAGGAATACCATGCTTTTTCAACACCACCTGGGGTATATGGAGCATGGGTATAAAGTTGAATGACATCCTTACCAGCGACTTCACCAGTATTTTTAACTTCAACAGTGACTTCAACTTTTTGATTATCTTTATCAACTTTAAATTCCGCGATGGACTTATCAAATGTTGTATAAGATAAACCATGACCGAATGAGAATTGAACTTCATCATCGTAGTCGATGTAGCCTTCTTTAGCGGCTGTCACATAATAACGGTAACCAACATAGATACCTTCAATATAGTTTGTGAATTTTTGTCTATTAGCGGCACCTGATGTATATGTTAATGTGGTATCATTACCAAAACATTGGTAAGATGGCGCACTCTTAACACTATATGGCCAGGTATCCACTAAGTGGCCAGAAGGATTAACTTTACCAGCAAGGATTTCAGCTACTGCTTTGGTACCTGTTAAACCTGGGTGGCCAATATATAAAGCTGCACTGATTTCATCATCATCTAAGAATTCAGTTTCCATAACTGTTGGAATATTTAATAAGATGATGACCTTGCTGAAGTTTTCTTCTAACATTTGGATTGCTGCTTCTTCAGCGGCATATAACTTAAGTTCAGCGTATTTCATATCCGCACTTTCAGTACCATGTCTTGTAATGGCAAAGATGGCGGTATCTGAGAATTCTTTAGCGTCTTCTAATGCGGTTTTGCCACCTAATTCAGCAAAGGCTGTCTCATAGGCAGAAACTGGTAATTCATAATCAATTGGATCCAATGTTGCACCATAACCTGAAGGGACGACTTCTGGATAACCGAATGTATTAATACCACAGAAAATCTTGTAATCGCTTGGAGCAACAGAGACTTTCTTTCCGTTATAGTAGTTCTTTACTAAATTGAAAAGATTGTCGTTAATTTCAAAGCCTTCTTGTTGAAGTGCTTCTTCTAATTTTGTGGCCACTCTTGGGAAACCGTCAACACGGCCATCGGTTTGGAATGCACCAGAACCACCGTTGTTGAAGAATAAACCATAAGCACATGAACCAAAGATATTAACTTTCTTATTGGTTTCAAGATTCAATGGTAAAACATTGTTTTTGTTCTTAAGTAAGACTGTGCCTTCTTCTTGAATGACAACAACGTTCTTTTCCGCTTCAGCGGCTGCTTGTCTTGATGTTTCAGTATCGATAATTTTGACGTAGCTACCACGTAAGGTAAACATCAAGTTAGCGAATGCGGCAGTTGGTAAAAATGACGCGACAGGGGCAACAAGAAGCGCAGCAACACACACGACTGGGATTAACCAGACTTTTAATCTGTGCCATCTGGCAGCATTTTTAACTGGACCACCGGGCATTGTTTTAAACATTTCCTTTTTGCCCTCTTTGGTGCCATTAAGATAATCGACAAACTTTTGTTCGTCATCGCCTTTGAATCTCATTTTTCCAAAGACTAGCTTAAGTAAGACAAAACTGCCGACAAGTCCCACCGCCGCCACTATGATGATGATTAAGCCGATCCACCAATACTCAAGGATACTGCCCCAAGTATAACCGGCTGCGACTTCCTTATCTAAGAAAGACTCTAAGATAGGTAAATTAAACATAGTAAAAGCTCCTTTCTCTCATAACTATGTAATTGTTATTACACAAAAAAATTAGATTCCGACAATAATTTTATGTGTATAACGCATGCGCTTATAATATAACAAATGCGCGCAAAAAAGCCTGCATAAATGCAGACATTTTTATACAGAGACATTTTATACTTTTAGTAACTACCACTGGAGTTAGTGGTCTTGTTAGTAAATGTGTAGGAATTAATAGTCATATAAATCGTGCACGCTGAATCCACTATTTCGTCACGCATTGATTCATCGTATTTTATCGAAATTGTTCTTTCCTCAAGAGTTTTATCGAAAGCATAATAGCCTTCATCATTAAGCTTTATGGTTTCTTCACCAGTATCAGAAAAAGTGAACATTTCTTTTAATTCTGGAAGTTTAGTTTCTTTTGCCCCAACCATAAAGGAAGAAAAACTAAAATATTTCTGTTTCTTTTTTAGTAGTACTTCAAACTTGTTATCATCCTTTAAATGCGTCACAGTGACACCATAACCATTATCTTTACCAAAAGGATAGATGGGCGGTGGAGTGGATGTTTTACACGCTGAAACACTAAATAAAGTTGCAATTAATAAAAGGAATTTTTTCATGTATATTTCTTACTTTATTATAGATTAAGATATGAGCAAATAAAACAAAAAAGCCTGCACGAATGCAGACTTATTTGATTTTTATTAAATGACGAACTCTACTTCATTGCACGAATGAACAATTCGTTAATTTTATCTACAAAGGCTTTCTTATCAACGATTTCACGACCTTCAAGGAGCATCGCTTCTTCATACAATACACTAGCGTAGTTCTTCACTAGCTCATCATCGTTTTGAATTTTAGTAAAGGCTTCGAACAATGGATGATTTGGATTTAATTCCAAAATCTTTTCCGCTTTAACTGTATCTTCAGCGCCTGGTTGTTCATTGAGTGTCTTTTCCATTTCAAGAGATAAGCCATCTTTAGTGGAAACACATACAGGAGCATCTACGAGTTTAGAAGAAACAACAACATCGTTAACTTTACCCGCGAGAGCTTCTTTTAGTGTATCAAAGAGTCTCTTATTATCCGCGGTGACACTATCAATCTTTTCTTGTTCTTCTTTACTGACTTCATTCGCAGATTCATCACTAATGGATTTGAATTCAACTTTGTCATAATCGTGTAGCATCATGATAGCGAATTCATCAATCTTTTGATCAAGCAATAGGACGTCTACGTTATTTTTACGATATTTCTCAAGTTGAGGTAATAACTTAATCGCATCTAAGTTTTCACCACTGACGAAGTAGATATACTTTTGGTCTTTAGCCATCTTTTCTTTATAGTCCGCTAAAGAGATATATTTATCTTCATTATTGAGTGAATGGAAGATTAAGGTATCTTGTAAGAGTTCTTTCTTCGCACCATAAGTGCTATAGATGCCATATTTGACGAGTTCGCCAAAGCTCTTCCAGAAAGTGACATATTTATCAAAGTCTGTTTTCTTAATATCTTTTAATTTATCGACAATCTTCTTTTCAACGTTTTCACTAATCTTTTGCATGATTGGTGATTGTTGAAGCATTTCTCTAGAGATATTGAGTGAGAAGTCACCAGAATCCACTAAGCCTTTAACAAATTTAAGGTAATCTGGGATTAATTCTTGGCATTTATCTTTGATAAAGATGCCTTTGCTATATAACTGTAAGCCTCTTTCATAAGAATCACTATATAAGTTATATGGCTAATGGATTTTCATAATCATTGAATTTATTCTTATAGAATTCATTTAAGTCTTCATCTGTGACTTCACTCTTATTCTTCTTCCATAAAGGAATCATAGAGTTAAGTGTTTCTAAGACTTGTTTATCTTCGTATTTACCTTCGACTGGTTTACCGTCTTTATCTAAAACTTGTTCACTTTTAGTGACCATCATCTTAATTGGGTAACGGATATAGTCACTATATTTCTTAACAAGGTTTTTAATCTTATATTGTTCAAGATAAGAATCATAATCCACTTCTTTAGAAGATTTCTTTAAATAGATAGTGATTTCAGTACCTACTGTTTCTTTATCTTTTTCTTCAATTGTGTAACTTTCTTGACCATCACTGGTGAATAAATAACCTTGACCGTTATATGTCTTGGTTAAAACTTCAATTTTAGAAGCCACCATGAAGGCACTATAGAAGCCAACACCAAATTGACCAATGATATTGAGATCTTGTTTTTCTTTCGCTTCTTTTAATTTAGAAGCAAAATCCTTAGAACCACTCTTAGCGATGGTACCTAAGTTATTAATAAGATCTTCTTTGCTCATACCAATACCGTTATCAGAGATGGTAATGGTTCTTTTCTTTTTATCGACACTTAAGTTGATTTCAAATTCATTTAAAGGCATTTCACCTTTGCTAGATAATGCTTGATAACGATATTTATCAATCGCATCACTGGCGTTACTGATTAATTCTCTTAAGAAGATTTCATTATTGCTATAAATGGAATTAATCATCAAATTTAATAGTTCTTTTGATTCAGTTTGAAACTCTTTTGTTTCTTTCATAATGTCTGTCCTATCTTTGTCATTTATGACAATTTATATTCACTAGTAGTTTACCACTATTAAGGTATTTCTTCAAAAAAAGCCGTGGTCCCATAAACCACGGCTTGAAAAGCTATTTTGAGCTTTTGCGAAAGGAGTACTATTGGGAAACCTTTTATGCGATTTGCACGAGGTGTTCTTTTTCGATTTCTTTTTCGCTGCGTTTCTTGATGTCGACTGTTAAGACACCATTCTCTAATTTAGCGGAGATATCTTGAAGTTTAACTGTGTCACCAACATAGTATGAACGGGAGAATTCACCATAGCTTCTTTCTCTATAGATGTAATCTTCGTCATTTTCATCTTCCTTATTTAAGGTAGCAGTGACTTTAAGATAGCCGTTTTCAAGAGTAATTCTTGTGTCCTCTTTCTTCACTTCAGGAAGTTCGATGAACATTTGATAGTCACTTTTGTTTTCTTTGATGTCGGTCTTCATCATATGTGATGTGGAGCAGTTATTCGCCCTGAGGAAAAATCTGTCGAAAAATGGATCATAGTTAGTAATATAATTTCTCATAAATTCAACCTCCTTATATTACATATTTAGCACTCGTCATCCTTGACTGCTAACACCTACATTATAACCAAAATTAGCACTCTGTCAATAGGACTGCTAAAAATATTTTAAACTTTTTTATTTAAATAATTAATTATTTAATTTTTTTAATAATTCTTGCATTTCTGGGCATAATTCCGCGATAAATTCCTTATTTGAAAGGTAATTAAATGGGCCTTTTATGTCCCCAAATATGAGTTTATAGGAGTGTAAAAACTGATTTTCGAAGCCATATTCTTTCTTAAAATAGTTATTTACTTTATAGTCACCATACTTGATATCACCGACCACATGATGACGGATATATGACATGTGCGCACGTATTTGATGGGTACGACCCGTCACTAGTTGGGCATCTAATAATGTATAGTCGTTATATCTTTCTTTAACAAAGTATTTAGTGATTGCGGTTTTCGCACCACTTTTAAGAGGGGCTACGACCATCTTCTTACGTTCATAGCTTTTTCTAAGAGGGGCATCCACCACACCATCTTCAGTAACATTACCTACCACTAAAGTTAAATAATGTTTCTCCACGATGGAGTGATCATTAATGATATTAGCGAGTTCAGTCGCACTCTTATTGTCTTTAGCGAACACGATTAAACCAGATGTATCTTTATCTAATCTATTAATAAGCATCGCTTGCTTGCCTAAATATTCTGAAAGTATAACATCTAAAGAAGGATTATCTTTATTACCATCAAATTGTGATAAAAGACCACGTGGTTTATTAATAATCACTAGATACTTATCTTCATAGACAATTAATTCTTTAATGTTCATTCTGGTTGAACCTCTTTAATACGGTTTTCACTTAGTGATAATAAATACAGGTGCATGTGTTCCTTATTAATATTAAATAATAA
>CACWSI010000036.1 GCA_902763555.1 uncultured Erysipelotrichaceae bacterium
TCTTGGATTTTTAATTTGTTTGTTATAGCCACCTAGTCCTAAATTAGTGAAGAACTTATTTGGTTTATCCCAGTTAGATTTATGGATGAGCATTTTGGCCAATACTGCGGCGACTGACATCAGTCCACCTTGACCACCATTACTACCAATAATTAATGTCTTATCCGCGGCTAATGGATATTTTTCTAATCTTGCTTGGGTAGTGAATGAGCCCATGGAGTGACCACCTTGAATGGTTGGTAAGCCGTTTTTCTTAGCTTCTAATATTGTTAAATATAAAGCATCAACAATTTTATCAAAGGCATCCTTTGGCCATTTTTGTAAATCATCTTCTGTTGGGGCGTTAAGTCCTTGACCAAAATGGTCCAAGATCCAAACGTTAACACCTTTTTCATTTAAATAATTAGCTAAACGTTCATATCTTGTGGCATATTCTTGCATGCCAGTGATAAAAACAAAATTGGCTTTACCATCTTTAACTAGCCATTTAGCGCCTTTAACTGTTTCTCCGGTTTCTAAAGCGATTTCAAAAACTTCCATGGTTTTTCTCCTTAAAAATTATATTAATTATAATGTATTCTATGAATATATTATCACGAAGGTAATAAAAACTCTACTTAGTTAGAGGAAGTAGAGTCTTGTGCTTGCAACTTTTTATGCTCTTCTCTTTTCTTAAGGAAGCCCATAATCCAGTAATAAACGAAGGAAGCCCATAATCCAGTAATAAACGAGGTAGAACAAACCCATATAACCACACTGTAAAACATAGATGGTGATTTGATACGGGATAAGAGCCCCTTTGTATAAATCAAGGAATAAGGTGAATGGAGTGCCATCACCATGGAAGAAGAACATGAAATTACGTTCTCTTCCAATAATTGGAATACTGATATAGTCAACTGTGAGGGCGATACTCATAAATGTAAATAAGATACCAATCGCAAATGGGATATCTCTTTTTTCCATTTTATTTAATCCAGATACCCAAATGAATAACGCCACGAAAGCGGATATAGAGTGATTCAATAAAGCATTAATAACGGAGAATGAAATAATCGCATGGCTTGGATATAAATTACCAGCGAAATAATTGCCCATAAAGCCCATTAATAAGCCACATATCGCCATGAAATCAAGACACCACTGTTTGAAACGACCTTTAGTTAAAGCGGCTAAAGGAATGATATAGATTGGTACATCGCAGAAATAAAGCGGCCAGTTGCCAATTAAGCAATCCCAGAAGTTATCTGTTTCACAAAGTAGCCAAATATTCTTTGATAATTGCACGGCCACAATAGCGATACCTGATATTAACAAAACTAGGTTTTGCTTTTTATAGTCGCCTTTAAATTTCTTGCCTAAGAAAACCGCTAAGGTCAAAAAGATCGCTAGAGTTAAAGTAACTGTTAATATATGGGAGAGAGAAAATAGACCAGCAGGTGTTCTGCCCTCTTCCAAGAAGAACCATTTATAAAAATCCATATCGCAAATATTGTAGCATTAAATGAAAAAGAAAAAATAAAAAACTCCGTAACGTTATCATTACGGAGTCTTCTTATACTATATAAGGATTATAGATTGCTAGAACAAAGCTTTCTAGATTGCTAGAACAAAGCTTTCCAGTTATTGAAGTGAGTTTGATTTGATGGATAGCTTGTAGCGGTACCATATGTACCGAGTGGCGCGAAGAAGGCTAAACCATTGGAATTACCAGCGGCAGTACCTTTAGCGTTATGAATAATCATTTCGCTTAATGCGGTTTTCGCATCATTGATTTGTGTGGCGAATGACGTGAATGTGCTGTTACTCGCTAATTTGTTTAAGAAATCTTTACCATCAAATAAACCAAATCTAGAGAAGTCTTCATATTTTTTACAACTATTGATGACTTGTTTGAATGTGCTCTTATTGCTGTTGACTTTGTCTTTAATAGCCGCGGACATGGCTTCAAATTTATTGAAGTAATTGTCCATCTTATTTAAGTCTAAGACCGCTAAGGTTTGGTCACTATCCCAACCATTGTCAGAAAGGAATGTATCACAGATTTCGGCTAAAACAGTTTCAGTGTCATCACCGGCAAAAAGATTATCTAACCAGTTATCATAATCCCAACCATCGCCGGCTTCAGTTTCTTCACTACCAACCATGTAGTTGAAGTATGGTGAATTCGTTGAGATTTTGTGTTTGGAAGACATTGTTCATTGCGGCTTTGATTTCTTGGGCTTCTAATGCATCATCATAGTAGTTTTCATCATAGCAGCAGCCTTCAAAAGCACCACCATGGTTCCATAGGATAAGGCCAGTCTTTTCCGCTGGATATTCTTCTAAGCCCCAGTTAACAAATGATTGAAGGGTTTCTTGTTTACCCATGCTTGCATTTGGTAAAGAAGCATCTTGTTTTAATTTTTTGTTTTCAACGTGGTATCTACCTATCTTATTGCCAGAAATACCACTTGTCTGCCATGAACGGGCGCCACCAGTTTGAATAACGATGTTAACATCGTCTGGTTGGCCATTAACAGAAAGAATTTCATTAATATCACGTGTAGCAAAGCCATAGTAACCACTTTCAAGGTCAGCACCACAGATATACATGAGGATTGTCCATTGATCTAAAATTTGCTCTACTACAGTGATTTCAAATGTCGCGACAACTGGAACATCTTTATTGAATGCTGTGGCGGTAATCGTGGTTGTGCCTAAGAAAATACCAGTAACGACACCATTTTGATCAACTGTCGCGATTTTTTCATCAGCAGAAGACCAAACAACAGCCTTTTCGTTTGTGGTGATAGGATCAAAAGAAACATTTAATTTTGTTCTCTTGCCTAATGAGACTTCAGTGTTACCACTGATGGAGATGGCGTTTGGATAAACGACATCAACAACGTCGATAGAGAAGAATTGTAAATTCCTTTTTGTGTTTCTAACGCTTGGAGCGAATGTTGTCACATTTGATGTGCTTGGATCAAAGCATAAGTAACCAGTTAAACCATAGTTAACGATTAATGTTGTGGTACTAGAAATAGAGATAATCCATTCTGTGCTACCTTCATTCCAAGCAAGTTCACCTAAAGCTTTATGGCCAAGTTTTCTACCTTGAGAATCAGATAAAGTCCAACGACCATTGGAGATTTTACCTAATTTTAAGCGTAAAGCATCTTTAGCGACTGTAGACATCGCACCATTGTTATATTGGCAACCCTTAACTTCAAATCCACCATCTTCTAAGCCAGTAGCCACAATACCGTATTCGACATTACCGAAGACGAGAGTGTTACCATCTCTTAAATATGTGGAACTAGTAATGAGTTTACCAGTTGTTTTCTTAGTTGGATATTTTTCATAAGCATAAATGCTTAAGGAGAATTGACCTTCATCATTAGTGAATTCAATTTTAGCGTCAGCGTTATCTTTAGAAGCGAAATATGTACCACCAGAAGAGGAAACATCCCAGCCTTCTTCTTTTAATAAAGCGGAATAAGATTCCACCATTGTGGTTCTACCATCTAAGACACTGTTATCAGTTGTAGCGCTGAAGTATTTAGAACCGTCTTGATATGTTTCAACACTTTCTGACCATGTTTTATAGCCAACTGGTGTTGGGATAGTTGTTTCAATATTTTCTTGTGTTAAGAAAGCAGTAAGAGTTTCACCTGGGAAGAGATTATCTGGTTCATTAACTAAGACGTTTAATGTCGCAGATTGTTCTTCATATTTAACAGCAATTGTTTGAGCACCAATACCATAGTTATCAAAACCACTTACTTCGTAATCATTAACAGCGTAAGAAACATGGTTGGAGTAATTAGCGGTAACGGTTAAATCTAATTCATCGCCAACTTCATAACCAGTTGAAGCTTTGTTATCAACAACTGTGATACCTGTGATGACAGGAACATTAACAACGATTTCCACAGTAACTGATTGACCTTCATAGGTAATCACCACTGTTTGGGTACCTGGCGTTTGAGCATCATAACCACTGACATCATATTCTGTAACTTCAGTAGTTGTATCATCGGAATATGTCGCGGTAACGGTTAAATCCAAAGGATCACCGACTTCGTAATTATCTTGATTGTTTGTAGCAGTAATGCTAACAACTTTAGCGGTCACTGTGACTGTCACAGTTGTGGACTTACCTGCGTAGGTAATTGTCACTACTTGTTCACCGGCTTTTCTATTATTAAAACCAGTTACTTCATATCCTTCGATAGTAACAACATCACCATTAGAATATGTTGCTGTAACGGTTAAATCTAATTCATCACCAATTTCATAATTATCTTTATTGCTGACAGCATTAATAGCGGTAAGAACGACAGGAATTGAAGAACTACTTGAACTAGTAGATGTACTAAGAAGGCCTGACCCACTATTATCATTAATCGCACTGGAGGTATAACTTGTTGAGTTATCGAAACTTGCGCTTGGGTTTGGAGCACTACTTAAGCCGTTAATATCACAAGCGGCTAAGGCCATAGAGGCGCTTAATAAGACAGCCCCTAATACAATTTTTCTTTTAACTTTGTTAATCATGATGGTTTTCCTCCGAGGATTGTTTGATGATTCTTCTTTCAAAAGGTGAGTTCCTATAGAATTCGTCTTTCGCTTTATACATTCTCTTTTCTGCTTCTTTGTTCATCTCATTGAATGACATATTTTCATGTCCGCGATAAGAACAACCAACGGAGCAGTAATATGATGTCTTGCTTAGTTTTTCAATGAACTTTGCAATTGTTTCTTTAAGGTCTTCTTCACTAGAGTCAACGGCTAAGATGGCGAATTCATCGCCACCAACGCGGTATAAGTACATGTCTTTCTTAGCAACTTCTTTAATAATTCCAGCAATGGTCTTAATGCCTTTATCACCTTCGGTGTGGCCGAAGTTATCGTTTAAATATTTAAGACCGTTCATATCGAATTCAATGATGCCGGTAATGGAACGACCCATTCTTTCGATATCTATGAATAAAGTTTCACGATTAAATAAACCGGTTAAACTATCAACTTGGGTTTGTTCGGTATATAGGAAGATGTAATATTCAAGCGCAGTAACTGCGACTGTGGAGTTAAGTAAATAGATTTCCGCACCATTGTTGATGAATGTTTCAATAACAACGGCGAGAATAATAAATAATGCACACACTAAGGAACCAATAGCGTGATAGAAATGTTTTGCTCTTAACTTAGCGATGGATAAATAGATAATCCAAGATAAGTAAATAAGAGCAACAATATGAGATGAGTATCTAAGTGGGCCACCTAAAAAATTAAGGTGAGTTTCATCTTCACTTAAAACAAAGTGATAAACGTAATCTCTAATACCTGGAACAAAAGCACCGGAAACAATAATCAAATTAATGACTAATGGTATAGCGGTTAATAGCGTTTGTTTCTTGTTGAGTTTTGTGCCACACAAGATGATAAATAAAAACACTAGTGCTGGACGGACAATATAGCCAATCCAAGAAGTAATTGTCGCTAAAACTGCTAAACAATTATCTTTACTAAAGTCTTCAATAATGTTCGCTACTGAAAGGAATAACGTCGCAGAAACGATGAGGATCATACAGATGCTCATTTTCTTGTTCGCTTTAAAACGCTGTATGGAAATGACGTATAGGACACTTGCCGCACAGAGTAGGATGAAATATCTAACGATGTAATCAAATACGTAACTCATATATATGTGTATTATTTTATGCGTTGAGCGAACGTGCGCAAGAAAAAAATTAAAAAAATTAGAGCGGATAGCAAAAAAGTTGAGTATTTTTCACTCTATTACCTTGTTTTTTAAAAATGAATGTTACAAATTGTCAAATTTGAAAACAATTCATTATTTCTCGATGAAATCCACTATTTCGTCAAATAATTGTTCATCTTGCTCCACTAGTTTTGCTAATGAAACATCTTTGAAATAGTTGATTCTATCTTCATCAGTTTGGATCTTTTTCTCGTTTAATAAGGCGTAATATTTACCAAAGACACTATCCATATAACTTATCGCATTATCAGTGTAGTTTGGATTATGTTTTCTGCCTTCATATCTTTTGGTCTTAATATGTGGGTTTTTGATACCCTCTATGACCTTTAAAGACATACCATATGGCACCATTTGGTCATCACTTTTCTTTCATAATGAAGCAAATGTTTAGTGATGAATTTTGATTTTGTATTGAGCTGTAATAATGGTTCTATTCGAATGATTGGTGAAATAGCCACTACTTTGGTAATGTCTTTTCTCAAGCACAAAGTGTTTAAAGCGGTATAGCCACCCATAGAATGGCCCATTAAAATAATTTGTTCTTTAAGGTTTAAGTGATTTAATAAATCAATAACATCTCTAGTGGGCTTATTTAATGAACCAAGATATTTACCACCTGATTCACCACAACCAGCGAAGTCTAGAGTTAAGACTTTATAGCCATGTCTTGCTAAAAGTTCAATTTCCGCGATATAGGCAGTATGACCTGGACCCATGCCATGGCAGAATAAAATGATTTTATCCTTCTTATAATTAGCGTAGTAATAGAAGAAATATCTAATATTAATTCCATAGGAATTAGTAAAAGAATAATCCTCACACTTAAAGTCCTTAAAATCCTTGTAAGAATAATAAGGGATGCCGACTTCTTTATCGTAACGATGAACGAAGTATTTGATGTAATGATTAACAATAAATCCCATTAGGCTTTTAGTATATCAAGAGTATCAAATAATTTCACGGTTTCTAAATCGTATTCGAGCAGGATCACCAATCTTATAATCTTGCGCAGATGTATAGGAGGAAATCTTATATGACTCATATTGATTAGCTTGAGTGAGTGTGCCATAGGCATTGATATATTTGTTAGAAAGGAATGTCTTGCTTGGATTTAGACCTTTCACTTCTTCACCATCTTTAACAACTTCAGCGTATATTCCATCACTTTCAACAGAGCCACATCTATGACCAGCGGCACCGGTAGTTACATAGTAAGTACCATTTGGGTTCTTATCATATGTGATGTCATTAACGGTTTCTTTTTCTGGTTCTAGGTTCACTACTTCCCCTAAAGCATCTTTACTAGTTGTATAACCAGCGGCATCCCATTTATATGGAAGTGTTTTATTGTAGGTATGGTCATGGGCTTGTAAGACAAGGTCAACGTGTTTTTCAGAGAACACTGGTGTGAATTTCTCGACAATGTTTTGATTTTCTGTTTTATTACTATGGTCACCTGATGAATATGGAGAGATGTGCATAGTAACAATTTTCCACTTCGCATTAGCGGCTTTATCTAAATCTTCTTTTAACCAGTTTATTTGTGCATCATTAACAGTGTTTGTATTAAGCACCACAAAGTGAGCGTAACCATAATCATATGAATAATAGCCACCTTTATAGTCATAACCGGCATAATTAATATCACTCATTAAATAATGAGAATATGGAGAAGATGGTTCATGGTTACCAGAAGAAGTCATATATGGAACATTGAATTTATAGTCTTGAATGACATCTAAGGCTTTTGCAAATCTAAATAATCTAAATGGTTCTTTATCATTACCGCTGTTATTGTTTTGGTCAAATTGATCCCCATTATTGATGATAAGATCTAAATCCTTACCAGCGGTATCCACAGCTTTAGCAATAGTATTACGCCAGACATAATGGAGACTTAAGTCTTTTGTTTGTGCATCACTGACGTGAATTGCAGTAATAGATTTAGCGGTTTCTTTTTCAACAATGAAAGCACCATATTGATAACCAGATTCAGAACCAACTTTATAACTATAAGCTTTGCCTTTTTCTAAGTTTTCAACATGCACTTTATGTGACATGACTTTAACTTCACCAGTATTACCACTTCCTTTGGCTTTCTCTATTCCTTCGGCGGTGATGTTACCGGATTTATCATATGTGCATAACATGCTCATACCATTAATGACTTGGGAATCGCTGAAATCAGCGGCTTCGCCTTTATCGCTTTGCACTAAATATAGCTTTGTATCTTCTGTTTCTTCATTAGTTAACCATGAAAAACCACGGGAATAGATATCTGAATAATATGTCATGTTAAAGCCCATAGGCGCCCCACTTAATGTGTAATTATCATAGTCAGGTGTAAATTCTGGTCTAACAATGTTATATTCTGGTTCAGGGTTACTTTGTGGTGTTTTATTACAACCAGTAACTAAAAGACACACAGTTGCAAGAACCATAAAAGGAATATTAAAAGTTTTTTTGCGCATCATGATAAAATCCTCTCTCCGTATCAATGATATTTGCTTCTTTATTTTAGTGTAGCATTATAGGATAACAAGAAAACATAGAAATATATTATTACTATAGGATTATTTTGTTTGTTTTGCTTTTTCATTTGTTAGATAATTGTGGCATGAGTGAAAAAGAAAAAATGTTACAAGGGAAAATCTATGATTCCATGGAGGAGCCTTTATATCATCGTCGCTTATTAATGAGCGAAACTTGTATCAAATATAACAACTTACCAGAAGCCAATCCTGATAGAGCTAAACTCCTTAAGGAGATCTTCCCACATAGTGATGAAACATTATTTGTGAGAGGTCCAGTCTTTGTGGACTATGGTGAGAATACATATTTTGGTAAGACTGTGTATTTTAACTTTAACTTAGTCATCTTAGATGTTTGTCCAGTCCATATTGGTAATAACTGCTTTTTTGGACCAAATATCTCAATACTAACTGCACTTCATTCCTTAGTGGCGTCCGAAAGAGAATTATATTTTGATGAAGAAAAGGGCTATGTCACCGATAGAGAATATGGAGCCCCTATCACTATTGGTAATGACTGTTGGTTTGGAGGCAATGTCACTATCTTACCAGGTGTTACGATTCACGATAATGTCGTTGTGGGCGCTGGATCAGTAGTTACTCACGATTTAGAAAGTGGCTGGGTCTACGCTGGTAACCCGGCAAAAAAGATTAAAGAAATTAAAAAAGAAGACTCCATTTTTCTTAAGAAAGAACTCTGGTAAAGTCTTCTTTTCTTTTATATTAAATGCTTTTTTAATTACTAGTCTCTTGAACTAGAAGATGATGAGCTTTGCATTCTCGCGAAGATCATGAGAATTCTTAATAGTAATTCGAGGAATTCAAGAATCAAGTCGTTAACATATTGGATGTTATATAACTTGAATAAGCTTTTCATCATTTCTCTTTCTTCTTCGTTCGCTAAATTGTCTTTTTCTAAGATTTCTAAGGCTTTGCCTTGAGCTTTAACTTCAGTCTTAAGAACCATTAATGACATCACAAATGAGATGACATATAACCCTAAGCCTAAGACAGCGGCGATAACAGAAGCAACACCAGAGAAGTTAAAGAGGAAGATGTCAAGAAGAACACCAATGATGATAATTGGTAAGAACATGAGTGGTCCAAAATAGATAAATGGAGTAAGGATAATTCTTGTTTTCATATCCTTATCGCCTTCTTTATCTAAGACTGCTAAACAAGATTTTTGTGCACCCATAGCCATAGAAGAAATACTATTTTTCTTCACAGTCCATCTTCTTAATCTAACTTTCTTAAAGAAATGGGAATAGCTATTACCAAACATGAGAGATCCCACAACTGAGACCCTAATGTGGCCTAAACCATTATTATCTAAGATTCTTCTCGCTGTTTCTTCGCCGTTCATTCCAGCTTTGTTTAATGTTCTATTGTAGATGACATATTTGATAGCTAGCCAAATACTCACAACAGTGGAAACTAAGGCAACCACTACGATTAAACAAGCAACAATAAAGATTGCCCACTGTAATGCTGGGTCAACATTTTTAAAAGCTTCAATATTTTCAAATAAAGGCATATTAATCCTCCTATGTTGTACATATATATCATAGCAAAAAAATAAAAGGACTGACACATTGTATCAATCACATTAAACATGCAAAATTATTTACCTAAAAAGAAATCTAGAATATTGAACACAAAAACTGTGAATAATAATGAGGCAATTAATATTGCGGAAAAGGTAACCGCTTCACTACCGGAAAAAAATAAATGAAAACTAGATAATATACTGGCTATAAGAGGGAGCAAGACACAAACGCCTCTTAACTTGTACGGTTTAAATATTCTTATTATGAATAAAACAATAGATGCTACCGTAAGTAGAGATGATAAAAACGGTGTATATAATGCGTAGGCGATTGCAAACACATCAAAATAACTGGAATATCTTACAACAGGTTCTATTTCATTAAATTCATTTTGCATAGCAAATACCATTCCTAAAGAGTTAGGAATAATTTCTAAAACTAGAGCAATAGTTAAAAACACAAATGACAAAATAACTATAGCAATTCTGTTTCTGGTTTCTTTTTCCATGCCGATATCATACCACAAAAACAAAAAAGGACTGACACATTGTATCAATCCTATTGAACTAAGTTGGTAAGGATTTCCAATAATGATGCAAACCGAACACTTTGAAGCATTTGGCGAACACTATTGTTTTTCTTTCCAATACTTGAGATTTGGAAGCATTCCTCTCATATAAGTTCTAGCTTGGTCTTCAGGAAAACCTTGAGCAACCATATGAGGAATGCATGTGTTGATTAAATCATCCATATTGTTGTAAGTGAATTTCTCATCGTGATAGCACCATTGACAGTAGTCTTCGTTGAATGAACCATCTTTTTCTTTGCTCATTAATGAATCTTGCAAAGGCATGCCACAACATTGACACACTAATTGTCTTGGTGATCCTAAAAGAGTGTTAATTGACACATCAAATAGTTTAGATAGTAGTTTTAATGTTTCTGTATTTGGTGTGGTTTCACCGGTTTCCCATCTTGAAACAGCTTGTCTAGTAACCATTACTTTTTCCGCGAGTTCTTCTTGGGATAAATTATTCTTTGTTCTTAATTCTAGTAATATATCTTTTGTTTCCATTTTGCTTACCTCTAACTATATTTTAGTATTAAAAAAATCCCTATCAAGCAACCTGCT
The DNA here is from genome assembly GCA_902763555.1 of uncultured Erysipelotrichaceae bacterium. Classification (GTDB taxonomy): domain Bacteria; phylum Bacillota_I; class Bacilli_A; order RFN20; family CAG-826; genus RUG14515. The sequence continues at coordinate 10,984 of CACWSI010000036.1, forward strand.
GTTGCTTTTTTAAACAACTGTCAGTTGTCCACAAATTGTAGACATCTGCATCGAAAATAAAAGGACTGACACATTGTATCAATCCTATTTAATCAAGTTGGCCTAAATGGACAGAAATGATACAATTGAACACTTCTCAAAAAGCCGAACACTACTTTTTAAGTAAGGCTCTTAATTCTTTTTTGCTTTGTTCTAAATCACCAGTAAGCAATGGAATGAGTTTTTTGATTTCTTCAATATCTTTGTCCCACCACTTGAGTTCCAAAAGAAGATCAATTGTTTCTTTATCAAATCTATATTTCTTAACAACTGCGGGATTGCCAACAACAACTGCGTAAGGAGGCACATCTTTTGCCACTACCGCATTAGCGCCAATAACTGCACCGTCACCAATATGGACTCCTGGTAATATTGTGGCGTTTTGTCCAATCCAAACATCATTACCAACAACTGTATCTCCACGGTTTCCTCTATCTCCAAATGATCTAGATAGGCCTTTGAATTCATCAATAATTTCAAAAGGATAAGTTGTTAAACAATCTAACATGTGATTGGCGCCATTCATCACAAATTCAACGCCTCTTGCTACAGCAACAAACTTACCAATAATCAGTTTGTCGCCCATAAAGTCATAATGATGGGTGACATGTTTTTCAAACGATTCTGGTCCATCTTCACTATCATCATAATAGGAATAATCACCCGCAATAATGTTTGTTCTAGTAATTACACTTTTGATATAGCAAAAAGTTTTAAATTGTGCATTTGGGTAAATTGGTTTCATTTCTTTTTCCATAACAATATGATAACAAAAAATAAAAGGACTGACACATTGTATCAATCCTATTTAATCAAGTTGGTGACGAATACGGGATTCGAACCCGTGAATGCATGCGTGAAAGGCATGTGAGTTAAGCCGCTTCTCCAATTCGCCAAGTGGCGCCTACCGAGGGACTCGAACCCACGACCGATCGGTTAACAGCCGATAGCTCTACCGACTGAGCTAGGTAGGCAACTTGCAACTACGCTTTTATAAGCGCGTCTAAAATATTAACATGTGAATATTGCAATGACAAGAAAATTATAATTTTTTTGATTCAATTAAATTAACGACGTCACGAATTGTCTTTAATTCAACAATTTCATCAGTGGCAAATTCAACATTTAAAGCTTCTTCAATCTTTAACATTGTTTCCACTAAATCCAAAGAATCTAAACCTAATTCGTCTAATTTGTCATCATAATTAATTGAACCAATATTAATACGGTCTTTAATTGCTTCTTTTACGATTTCGAGTGCTTCCATATCAAAACTATTTTACAAGTGTAACTGCTTATTTTCAATATCAAAAAAACGGCCTTATTGAAGTGAACCCCAAATTGGACACACTTCAAAAAAACCGGGTAAAGACAGGAATCAATTAAGGTTCCTGTTTTTTATTCGAGTCGTGTTATAGAAAGC
>CACWSI010000037.1 GCA_902763555.1 uncultured Erysipelotrichaceae bacterium
TTCATATGTATAGTGACCATAATATGGTAATTCTCTTTCATCATTCTCTGTCACCATACTCATTGTATAGTTAGGAGAGCTATTAGCCATATCATAGTCTAGTTCTATACCGACATACCATTTAGTGGTATAACTATCGTTGCCTTTTTTAAGATTAATATCGAATGATACATCTGCGGTAATTAAATCAGTATCATCGATATTAATATTCAAACCTAAAACGAATGTGTAGTTATATTTATATTCATCTTTATTTTCTGCCTTAAGTCCTGTATTAATATCTAAATACATATCACCAGTAATCGTGTTGTAGTATTTCTTATTAAACTCATACCCATCTCCAATCTTTTCTAATACTTTCTTAATGTATTGGAACTGGATCATCGGTGGTTCGTTATAGGAAATATCATCTAAGAAATCATCTCTTTTATCATCTTCGTTATACATACTGAAGATGGTTTCTAACGCTCCTGATGGATTAGAGCCGCCTATCTTTGCTTTAGGCATCACTATCGCTGACTTTTTAGCGGCCTTCTTATTCTTGAATGATTTTTCCACACCATTAAAGGCAAACTTCACCTTCTCATAATTAGTGGTTGGTAATTTAGGAGCACAACCAATTAGACCTATAGTAAAAGCACCTACTAGCGTAGCAATAAAACAACTAATCTTTTTCATAATGTGTATTTTAAAAACTCCCTGGAACCAATATTTATATTTGATTCAAATTATACGTATATGATGGTTATAGCCTTATCATATCATGTATTTAGAAAATAGATAGAGGAATATGTATTAATAAAGAAAAAGCCGTCATAAACAACGGCGATTCTAAATAGATTAATATGATGCTATTCAATTTAAATTATCTGGATTGTGCGAAATCGATACATCACTGTACTTACCGATATAGTTCAAGCCATCACTGGTAGTGGTTACAAAACTAAGCGCTTCGTCCACGTGATAATAGTACTTTAGTTTTACATTTATTTGATTGAAATATCCATTTTTCAACTGGTTGACATCATTTTTAGCTATTTTGAAATAGCAATAATTGTAAAAGTCTGTGTTGGTGTCATATTTAAAGTAGTAATCATTAGCGAGTTCGTCTTTAACTAACAATTTTGAATCAATATCTAATCCAGCCGTAGTGATTTCGAAAATCTTTTCTTTTTCTTTTGGATCGACTTTCTTCAATTCGCTAAAAAACGTTTCATAAAATACGTTCCCACCATATGTTTTCTTTTCAACAAGAGTGTAGTAAAACTCAATATCGTGTGGATCATATTCTTTGAATTTGTCCCGTTGTCCCAAAAACCCCATCTTCCATTTTTCTGGTATTTCAATTACATACTCACCATGTTTGAATGTGTTTGTTTGCCAATCGAGTTCAACTTGTTTAAAAGTCGCCTTAACTATTTTTTCTGAGCTATCTTGAATATCGTCATCGGAATGATTACACGATACCAACGAGCACAACGAAGCCAATAGCATTGATAATTGAATGATTCTATTTTTCATATGTTTCCTCCCTAAAAACGAATTTCATATTTTGTTTTATAGCTTTGATACTTATCCCAGCCAATTTTTTCATCCTTTTGTAGTCTGCCTATCACAATAAATGGAGCGACGGTTTGAGCTTTTGCAAAATCTTTAATGCTCATGATTGAGAAATCGTTTCTTTTTAAAAATGCATCATAATCTTCTTTTTCTAAAAGGGAGTCCCTAGCAAAAGCATTTGCCTCTTTTTCTTCTTCGTCCTGAACATTGTCTTTTCTTAGAGAAATAGTCATGTGCCTTTTATGGTTCTTAATTGCATGGCCCAATTCGTGGAATATTGAAAACCAAATCTTATCAGCATCTTTGCCACAATCGTTAACGGCAACCATAACACAGTTTTCGTTAGAAATCCATTTAGTTACACCACTAATATTGCTTCCAGCCAAGAATGGAAGAATAACAAGCTTCACACCACACTTAGACAAGAAACTTCTAAGTTCTATGCTCATTTCTTTTGGTTTTTTGAGGGTTAACGATCTAATATATCTCACATTCGAAATAATCATATCCTTATTAAATTCGGAACAAGCCATTTGTCTAGCTTCTTCTTCGGCTAATGATATCCAAGCATTTCTCATAACAATCATTTTTTCGTTAATATCCTTGGTGATACTTGTTCTACAAAAAGCATACATATCTGGATTTTTTAAATTTTGTAAATTAACTACGTTAAAACTTTTTCTTAAACCATCAATAGTGGCCTCTTTGTTTTTTGAATCTATTTGGATGTTTAATAGATTGAGTATAAAATTCTTGTCAAATTCTTTTGCGACGAGCCAATCTTGCTCATACTCTTTTTTTCTAGTCTCTTCATTTAAAAACATATTGTATTTTGTCTGAAGATTAATCCATCCTTCTACGCTATTGTGAAAAAAGCTTGCTAATCTAACAGCCACATCAAAAGTAATGTTGCTTTCTCCATTAATTATTGTTGAAACGTTTTTGCCAGATAATCCGGTTCTTAATGCGAATTCGTTTTGGCTCAACCCTAAAGCCTCAATAGCATCTTTAACATATACTCCAGGATGGCTAACTACTCTCTTTCTTTCAGTCATAATGCTCACTAACCTCCAATACTTCAACAATTACTGCCTTCGACAGCATCTCTTTTTCATTGCTTTTGTCTTTAAGAATGTTTCCATTTTCATCCAATGGATAGATAATTAATCTCCATTTGGATCCTTTATGTATTACAAATGAATACTGGTATTGCCTATTCTGCCCTAAGGCATGCAATCTATATTGTGGAAAATATAGCAAATCAAGTAGAGTAGGAAACGATTCAATTGCATTCAGCAAATCTGATAGTCTAATAGCAACGTCTTTGCTAAGAACTTTTACTGCTTTATCATAATCTTCGCAAAGTTTTTCAGTTTTTTTATTGCTATAAACTATCTTCATTGGAGTCCCCCTTTCTTCAGTGGCGTTTTCATTTTACCTTTTTAGTAATTTGAAATCAAGGAATAGTACTGTTTTTATGCAGGAAAAACTTTTTACGTTAATAAAAATAAAGCGGCGCCTTTCGTACAATTAGCTCCGCTTTATTATAGATTATGTTATGTTTAACAGGTTCCCTAATCTAGGAAATCAATTATTTAAAATGATAATTAAGATTTACTCTCTCAACCAAAACCAATTTTGCTTTAAAAAGTTGGTAAATTACTTCCCAAGCCAAAAAGACGCTGTTAAAAACTTCGATACACTTGAAGACTAATTCTGTTAGATACATTTTGGTCTCTGCGCCTTTGACTCTATCTGTGAATGTTAGCTCTTGTGTCAATCCGTTTATTTTCCAATCATTATGAGCTATCGGATTCCTAATTCTGTTGTTCAGTGAATCTCGATAAAATGAACAACAAACAGATTCATCGAGTTCTGAGAAGTGTTTAACTTTATTATATTTACTTGTGTATTTTAATAATTCATTAGCAAAATTTGTGCGACCGTTGCCAAAATTATCAAAACACATATGATTTAATAAGTTATCAAGCGCGATAGAAGGATCAATAATCCTACCAAGCAGCTCAAAGCCATTGCTGTATAATTCGCACATTTTTCCTGCGTCAGCGGAAGAAATCCCTATTTCGCTATAATCTATGTCGCTAGCATTTTTATATTCAAGATAGCAGGGCACAAACTGTTTGAAATTGTCGATAAAGTTAACAATATACTTTGGTATTTCATTAAGCATCATGGAAAAATAGTCACCCTGATCCAAGAATTTAAGAAGACGTTTGTATTCGTTATAATCGTTTCTCTTCCTTATTTTATCCAAGCTTTCAAAAAGAGTATTAATTCTTGAGTGAGTACTGTCTAACAACGAAGAATTAATGAGAGATTTGGTGTATTGCTTTATGAAGAGTAGGAAATCTAGCTTCGTTGAAATGTTATCTAAATTAGAACGGCTCTTAAAAAAAGAAATGTATTCATTATTAATGGAGTTCAAATAATTACGAATAAGAGGAATATCATTTTTATCAAGCAAGTTAAACAGGGTTTCAATTTGATTAGCATAATTGTTTGATTCTATGGCTAAATGTATGGTTCTTTGAATTGTTTCATCATCGGCATCATTATTGTTTTTAAGTCTAAATCTCATAAAAGGAGTCAATCCTGGAAACAATTTAGACTTATTAATCTGATATTTAAGAGTCAAAAACTCTGGAGACAATTCGATTGTATAGCCACCACTTTCAACTTCGTCACATTCAATAACGTTATTAAGAGAAAACAAAATTGATAAATCCTCTTTTGGAGATATCACACCACTAAAATGCGTGTTACATTTCGGGCAATAAACATTTATTGGCATTTCGCAATAACCAACTTGATATCTAATCCTGATTATTTCACCGCATACTTTACATTTATAAAATTTATTTGTAACCATAAACTTAAGTGGTGATTATATTTTATTTCTCTGATTTTTTGTTTAATCAACGAAACGATGTGTCAAGCACCATGTGTTCGAAACGTGGTAGCTCAAACAACAAGAGTCCTAATCCCTTCTAAATAAATCTCTTGTATAAACTTTATTCTCAACATCATCTAAACAACTATCATATCTATTAGCGATAATTGCATTAGATAATATCTTAAACTCTTCTAAGTTATTAACTACTCTACTGCCAAAGAATTCAGAACCATCTTCTAATGTTGGTTCATAAATAATAACTTTAACACCCTTAGCTTTAATTCTTTTCATAACGCCTTGAATAGAGGATGCTCTAAAGTTATCACTATTAGATTTCATTGTTAATCTAAATACACCAACAGTAATCTTATTAGCGGTTTCTTCTTTAAAGTTAGCAATTTGTAATACTCTATCTGCGATAAAGTCTTTTCTTGTTCTATTAGATTCAACAATAGCAGAGATTAAGTTCTCTGGTACATGTTCAAAGTTAGCTTTTAATTGTTTTGTATCTTTTGGTAAACAATAACCACCATAACCAAACGATGGATTATTGTAATGAGTACCGATTCTTGGATCTAAACAAACACCATTAATGATATCTTGTGTATTTAATCCTTTAGATTCAGCGTATGTATCTAATTCATTAAAGTAGGATACACGTAATGCTAAATAGGTATTAGCAAATAGTTTAACAGCTTCTGCTTCTGTTAAACCCATTAGTAATACTGGTACATCTTGCTTAATAGCACCTTCTTTTAATAAATTAGCAAATTGTTCTGCTTTATCTTTTTGTTCTGGTTCGGTACCCACTATTATTCTAGATGGATATAAGTTATCTTCTAATGCTTTAGATTCTCTTAAGAATTCAGGACTAAATAAGATATTGTTTGTATTGTATTTCTTTCTAATTGATTTAGTGTAACCAACTGGAATAGTTGATTTAATAACTATGACAGCGTTCTTGTTAACTGATAAAACAGCCTCTATAACTTCCTCAACATGTCTTGTATCAAAGAAGTTTTCAAAAGGATCATAATTAGTTGGGACTGCGATTACAACAAAATCGGCATCTTTATAGGCTGAAGCGCCATCAAGTGTTGCCACTAAATCTAGTTTCTTTTCCTTAAAGTATTTTTCAATATAATCATCTTGAATTGGTGAAATACGATTGTTAACTTTTTCAACCTTTTCAGGAACAACGTCCACTAATTCAACATGGTGATTTTGAGATAATAGAATGGCTATAGATAAACCAACATACCCCACACCTGCAACTGCTATTCTCAT
>CACWSI010000038.1 GCA_902763555.1 uncultured Erysipelotrichaceae bacterium
CTTTGACGTAAAGTTAGTTTGAATTCCTTAGTGACATGTTCAATTCTAAGTACACTCATAGTAACCTCCTAAAATCGGCAATATTGTAATAGAACGATTTTGATAAATAAATGCAAATCGAAAAAGACTATACAAAAATGGCAAAATGATAAGATTTTACCAAATAAAAAATGGCCACGCTTCTAGCGGCGTGACCAAGGAGAAAGGAGTGGTTTATTACTTACCAACGGCTAATTTAACACATTCGTAAGCACCGTTATAGTGACCAGTTTTTTTGAGTGCGTCGATTTGGTCACACATGTGAGGAATCAATTCCTTATCACTGATTAAACGGTCGAGCATCGCGTTAACTTCCTTAACAGTAGGGCATTCTGGAGTAGAGTCGCCATTTTCCCTGCCGTTGATCGCTCCATAGACTTCATGACCACCGATGTGGCGCATAAAGAGTTTTGGAATTGGATAATACGCTAACTCGCTTGGCTTAGTAACTAGTAAATCAGTCACTGGCATTAATAAATTAGTGGAATAAACTGCTTCAAAGATATCTTTGTTATATATTGCGTAGATACCAGAAGCATCGCCTTCTTTAATATTCTTTACAAAGTAAGTTAACTTAGTATATTCATTAAAGAAGTTTTGTGTTTGGATGCCTTTCACTTTATTAACTAATTTGTGATAGACATCGAGGTGGTCACCAAAGTTAATGAATAAGGTAACCTTATTTTCCTTAACGTATGGGATGAGATGCTTAACCATCGCTAAGAACATATCAAAACCCGCACCAGCGCCACCAACAGTCATTAAGATACGTAATGGTTTACCATTAGCGATTCTTTCTTTACGACGTTTATTGTCGTTTTCTAAATCAACTAATAGTTCATGGTCGATGAAACAACCAACCATCTTTAATTGATCTTCAGGAATGCCGTTAAGTGGTTTTTTATCAAAGCCGTTTAAGGTCTTGTAGCCGAAGTAGGCAAATGGGGTTTGAACAGTGTGAATCGCCCCTTCGCTTAGGTGTAAACCCATTGGCCAGTTATCTGGAATGGCGTTAACAACATGTGTCATACCAGCGTGAATTGCCGCTTGGCTTGGCCACACGTGAGTGGCGATATATGGGATATCTTTATCAATGTTTTTAAAGATTGGCACTAATAGTTCACTGTTTCTTTGATCTTTCGCGTTATAGCTAATCTTTTTAAAGCCTTCACTATTAAGTGGTTCCCAAACGAGTTTATTGAATAATTTAGATTTTTGGCTAATACGAGAGGCTAAAGAATACATATTGTTTTGTTCTCTAATCATCTTGCTACCAGTAGCGTCAAAACTGGCTAAGTCTAACCAATATGGTTTATAGCCTAAGGCTCTAGCCGCACTAGCCATTGCAATGGAGATGCGGTAGTGGCCAAAACCCATTCTGATATTGCCAACGATTAAAGCATTCTTTTCAAACTTTTGGTTTTCTTCACCAAAAACAATATTGTTCGCGCCGATAAAGTCTAAAGTCGGAATTTCTTTAAAGGAAATCTTGTAATCTTCTTTAGAATCATCGCCATACTTCTTAATGTATTTAGCTTTGCTTTTATTCGCCCCTTTAATAACTTTTTGACTCATTGGGTTATTAAAGATATTACTTGTTCTATCAATCATTTATGGAGTACTCCCTTCTTAATGTTATAAGTGAAGTGTTTAAGTTCACCATTTAATTCATAACTAATGTGGATAAGATTACCTTTGGTAATATATCGACGGTTATGCGCATTTTCGAATATTTCGAATGTCTCTTGTAAGAGTTTCTTCTTCGTGTCATCGTAATTAGCGATGTCATCACTTGTCATAAGCACGCTACCAAATAAAGCGTTAATCTTGCTTAAAGCTTCTCTTTGATGGAGTGTTAACTTAATGTTTTCATCTCTAAGTAAGAAGACATCTGGATCATTACCGAATAAGTGGTTGTTCATAAATGAACGGTAAATAGTGTTTTGAATTGTAACTTTCGTAGACACTCTTTCTCTATGGAATAAACGCATATAGAAGACGTCATCGAAGTCTAAACTCACATCTGGACCCACTCGTAAGTAATCGAAATGTTCGTAGGAGTTAATAATATTAGCACCACAGCCTAAGATGAGACGGTCGCCTAAGATATCTCTTAATAATTGATAAGCTGCATCTTGGACCATACATCTAGTCTTATTTTCATACTCTGGTAGTGCCGCCGCATACAAGAAGTCAAGCTTAAAGAAGTCTACCCCCATGTCCATATAATGGACTAAGCATTCCTTGATATAAGCAATGACTTCTTGATTGTCGAGGTCAAGGGCATAAAACCCTGACCAGTTTCCTCCCGCTTTGATCGGTCTCCCTCCTCGATCTTTCCTAATCCAGTCTGGATGTTCGGAAAATAAGCGAGATTTGGTTTCCGCGGCAAACGGAGCGAGCCAAAGGCCCGCCTTGAACCCTTTTTTGTGAATCTTATCGATAATTGGCTTTAAGCCATTTGGGAACTTCTTTGGATCAACATCCAACCAGTCACCGACAAACGTTTCATAACCATCATCGATTTGAAAGAGATTGAAGCGCTCATCTAAAGCTTCTAAATCTCTTAAGATTATTTCTTCGTTAATGTTTTGATAATAGTTATACCAACTGGTATAGCCAAACAATTTCTTAACGTTTCTTTTTGGGAAAGCATCCCAGAAGGCCATTAAACCTTTTTCAAAGTTATCGTAGTAGCAGTAGTCAAAGATATTAACACTTTGTCCTTTTGCTACTTTAAGACCTTTTACATCACTAATAAGATGGATAGAACTTCTATCTTTAATTAATTCAATAATTAAGTAGGCAGTCTTATAGTTGAGGTTGAAGATGAATGATTCATATTTACCTTTACTATAGAAGACATCATAGCCATGACTCTTTCTAATTGAATAATTGTAGAAAGTCGCTGTGTGGACTCTTTTTAATGTCTCTGAGTCTTTCTCTTAATCTATATTCCCTGGTGTCAGTCCATGACTGATAACCATTAAGGAAATACATATCTTTATAGTTGATGTGCCATGGATAAGAGACATCCGCTTTATCGAGGACGATCTCCTTATTAGCGGTAATACTAACGATTGTTCTATTACCATTTCTAATTTCGTTAATTGCTACATCAGCGTTAGACGATGCAATAGTATGTTTATGACCATTCTTAAAATAGATGAGTCGCATATTATTACCTATAATTATTCGGCTTTTTCACCGACATCTTTTTCGTTTTCAATAGCTTCTATAGAAGAATAAGATAACAGCGCCTAAAACACAGAAGGCTGCAGCAACAATAGCGACGATAACTAAGCCGAGTTTAGAAGCAGTAATGTCGTTACTATTTACAGCTTGAGTGGTGCCAATAATCGCTAAGGATGTGAATAAAATCATAGCGATACTTTGACCAAATTTCATCGCGAATGTACGAGCAGCAAAGAACATACCTTCTCTATTTTGACCAGTAGTGACGGCTTCAGCTTCAGCAACGTCAGCAACGATAGATTGAGGAATGATGCCTAATAAGGCCATTGGTAAAGCAGCAATAATCATAATGACAATACCGAATAACCAGCTTAATCCATTAGCGCCACCTTGATTTGGTAAGAAGTTAGGAATACTTGAAATAGCGGTAATTGCATAGCAAATTGCTAAGCCCAAGAAACCAGCAATAACGAGTTTCTTTTTACCAAATTTCTTAACTAAGCCTGTAACGAATGGATAGAAGACCGCGCTTAAGACAGTCATACCACCCATAAACACCATAACCATACCGGCGTCAAAGCCGAGTGAGACTTTAACAAAGAATGGTAAACCTGTTTGGAACATGGTTAAACCAACCCAGTACATGATGTCGGAAAGTGAGAATGTTCTAAAGTCCTTATTCTTGAATGTTGAAACTAATGATTTAACAACATTTTCTTCACTAGGTTTTGTTTCAACGTAGTCTTTCTCTTTTAAGAGAATGGCTGGTAAAAGCATACAGACTGCTGCGACAGCCGCTAAGAAGATAAAGCAAATACGGAATGACCATGCATATGCATCTTGATTGCTCATGCCAGCACCTTCTAATAAGCTTGTAATAACTTTTGGCTGACGAACAATATCAATAACGTTACCTGCAGCATCTTTAACTTCGTTCATACCAGCACCCGCTAAAACGAATGGAATGTAGGCGAGTAGTGTACCTGCAAAGAATGTTAATGAGATAGCGGTAGAGATAAACATTCTATCTTCTTGAGTTTTACCAAACTCAGAGATAAGAGCATTGTAAGGTGTGCAGTACATTGTCATAAATGTATAGAACAAAACGATAACAACACTAATCCAAATAATGTTGCCAACGTTACCACCAGCATCGAAAGCACCAAATGGCGCACAGAATAATAAGACTGTGACGATTGCGAGTGGCACAGCAGCGATAAGCATGAATGGAGTTCTTCTACCCCTTGGATTCTTACTTCTATCAGATAAAGAAGCAATAAGTGGATCAGTAACAGCATCGAAAACACGGCTTAAAGCTGTGATTAAACCCAAAACTGTCATAAAACCACCAATCACAAGACCAGGTAAGATGTATTGTGTAGCACCGGCAGCGGTGTCACCTGTTGCTCCACCTGTTGGTAAATAGAATGTCACTAACCAAGCACTAATGATACCAGAAAGAAGCGACCAGCCTAATTGGCCAATAGCAAAAATGATCATTTGCTTTTTTGATAATCTTTTCATAATTTGTCTCCCTTTTTAAATTATGTCCCCGATTAATTGTTGTTGAGTGTTGATAGAACGATATCAATCATGCATTCAACTTGCGCCTGTTTCTCAATAACTTTATCTTGATTGAGCACAGCCGCTTTGATGGAAAGCTTTTTGCAAAGCTCAAGTAAGGCGTGAGTGGTGGCAAAGTAGAACATCGATATGTCTCTTTGTTCCTTAACGGACCCATCTTTAATACCTTCCTCGTAGGCTTTCATATAAACCTTCTCATATTGACCAACGACCGATTCATATGGGTCGATGACATCACTGCTTGTAGGATCCTCGCTACTAATGAATGAATCAAACTCATTAATAAACTTGTAGAATTCTGGATGATGGATGAAGATTTGCAAGTAACTGAGATAGAAAATCTTTAATTTTTCAAACCCAGTCCTACCTTCACTTAGTTTGAAGTACAATGTGTTAACTTCTTTTTGTAATTTCATCGCGGCATAAATAACGATGGCCTGCTTCTTACCAAAATAACGGTAAATGGTGGCTTCACCCACCTGAGCGGACACCGCGATATCCTTGATGGTGACATCTTGAATAGAACGACAGATAAACAAATCTGTTGCGATGTCGACTAAAAAATTCATTTTTACATCTTTTAAACTCATAACACTATGATAGATTAACTCTCAAAACGATAATCTTTCTATCAACAATATATCTTTAATATAAAAATAATGCAAATAAAAAATGCAAAATAATCAAAAAATGTGTGTTTTTATTTATAAAGATGTAATGTATAATGTTTTTGCTCAAACAAAATAGGAGACGTAATGATGAAATTACAAAAGAGATTTTTATTATTAAGCGCCTTAGTCGCTACTTCTTTAGTGGCTTGTAATAACGCTAAACCAGAACCACAACCACAAGTTGACAATACGCACGTTGATGTCTTTGTTCTTTCTGGTCAATCAAACATGGAAGGTAGTACATACTATGTCCATCCAAATGGCACCGAATTATTAAAGAACTATTTCGAAGAAGAAGGTATGGATTATGAACCAGTCGCAGAAGGTATTCCAACTGTCAAGACAAGTTACTATGGTTTCTATTATCCAAATGGTTGGGCCCAAGCTCATACCGCTAGCCCAGATACATCTTCTCCAGAAGCGAGAATGACTCCTAACTTCCAACCAACTAAAGTTGGTATGGGTGTTGGTGATACAGTCCAAGGCAAGAAAGATATCTTCTTTGGCCCTGAATTAGGCTTAGCCAATACTATCGCTGAAGCCGCTAGTGAAGAAAACCCAGTCCACTTAATTAAATGTGCGTTCTCTGGTAGTGGTTTCACCAAAACCGATGGTGCTAACTGGACTAAACGTGATGAAGATCCAACAAAATCTTTATTCTATTTATTAAAGACATACACATACAATTGCCTACATGCGATTGAAGAAACTGGTAAAGTCCCAGTCTTAAAAGGTTTCTTATGGCACCAAGGCGAAAGTGATGGTGGTGACGCTAAATACGAAGACTACACCAGAACACTCGTTGGTGACTTCCGTGAAGAATTCAAATCCTACGCTGTTGATGAAGATCCAGATAAAATCGCCTTTATCGACTGCACCATCTATGATGGTAAAGGTACAAGTAAGATGAGTTATGGCACTGCTGCTAATAATGCTAAGCTAAAAATCGGTAATGAATCAGAAGATGACTTAAACTTCTGCATCAATGCTAATCACGAAGAAGGTGGCTTAGGCTTAGAAATCGGTGATGATTCTAAGGGCGGCTATAACACATATCACTACAACACACCAGATGCCTATAAGCTTGGTAAAGCGTACGGCGAAATCATCTTAAACAACAACTTGCTAAGAGATAAATAATAGCCATACACATCTTGGAGATGCGCTATAATAGATACTGCGCTTGTAGCTCAGTTGAATTAGAGTGCAACCCTCCGAAGGTTGAGGTCACGCGTTTAAGTCGCGTCAAGCGCACCAAATAGAAAAATATAGTCCTGATTAATTTCAGGACTTTTTCTTTGATTTGTTTTGATAGAATCTCACTAAAAATCAAGTGACAAAAAATTTCTAAAATCTCTTCTTTACTAAAGTAAAAGAATAATGTAAGATATTGCTTTCTTTTGGACCGAAAAGAAAAGAGAAAGGAGAGGAAGATAAATGAAAGCAAAAAAGAGCAAGTACTTCAAAGCCGCGAAAAGTAACACTGACAAATTAGTGGTCTATTTCTCCGCTAAAGGGTTTCAAGCTAATGGCATGTTAACCAAAGGCAATACCGCTAATTTAGCGGAAATCATCAGAGATGAACTTCACGCGGATTTATTCCAACTTGTTTCTATTGACGAACATTATCCAAATGATTATCGCCCACTTCTTGAGATATCCAAAAAGGATATCGACAGTAACGCCCGTCCTATGTATCAAGAAGATGTACCAGATTTTGCCAAATATAAATACGTATTTATCGGTGGACCAGCTTGGTTCTTCTATTGGCCAATGATCAACTACACATTCTTAGATAACCATGATTTAACTGATAAGACTCTCATTCCTTTCGCCACTCATGCTGGCTCTGGTCTAAAAGGAATTGACGATCATTTAATTGAAATGTATCCAAACAACAAAGTCTTAAAAGGTATTTCTATCAATGGTAGTGATACACAAGCGGATAAAGATCATGTCAAAAAAGTGATCAAGAATTGGCTTACAAGTATACTATAGGATACGCGTACACGAAGATGGCGCTCCCAAAATTATGGGTAGCGCTTTTTTTCTTGCAAAAATCTTTAAAAAAGGTATTGACACCTATATACCTCGTGATATGATGTATACCGTGAAAAGAGGTATGCTATGGATGCTCAATTAAAAAGAGGTGTACTAGATGTCTGTGTCTTAGCGGCTATTAAGAACGAAGATTCCTATGGCTATAAGATCATTAAAGACTTAAAACCTATTCTTGAATTATCTGAATCCACACTCTATACCATTTTGAAGCGTTTGGAAGAAGCCAACATGCTAGTGGTGCGCTCCGCGGAATACGAAGGCCGGCTTCGTAAGTATTATCACATCACACCGAATGGCTTAAGAAGAATTGAAGACTTCAAAAACGAATGGAAAGAAATTATGGAGATTTACGCCTTCATAGAAAGGGAGGAAAGATATTAATGAACAAACAACAATTCTTAGATGAACTTAGAAGTAAATTAGTCGGTCTTCCCGATGAGGAAATTGAAAACCGCGTTAGCTTCTATGAAGAAATGATCAATGATCGTATCGATGAAGGTAAAAGCGAAGAAGAAGCGATTAACGAAATCGGTACTGTGGATGAAGTAGTCAGAGAAATCGCTAAAGATACACCGCTTGTGAGCTTAGTGAAGCACAAGATGAAACCAAAGAGAAGACTCAGAGGTTGGGAAGTATTGATTATTATCTTCTCATTCCCATTCTGGCTTCCACTTGTGATCACCGCTATTGCACTAACATTTGCAGGCATCGTTGTGCTATGGAGTGGTGCAATTGCCGTCTACTCAATTGAAGTGAGCATGATTGCCACTATGATTTGGGGCATCGTAGGATACATCGGCTCAGGTCTAGCAGATACATATTATTTAGGAGGAGCTTTATTAGGCTTCGGTGGTACTATCCTGATGGCGTTTGCCTGTTATGGGGTTACCAAAGGTATGTTCCGTTTAACTAGATTTATGATAATTGGCATCAAAAGTGCCTTTATCAGAAAGAAAAGGAGATAAGGATTATTATGAAAGGTATATTTGTTGCATTAATCGTCGTCGGCAGTGTTGCCTTAGGCGCTGGTGCGGTAATAGAAATTAAAAACTTCGATATCAATACCGCTACCGCAGATGTGGAATTAGTAAAAGCAAACGATGGCAAAGGCTTAGTCGTTTGTGAAGAAAAAGAAAAAGTTTATCATGAAGTCACTGTGCAAGATGGCTTATTAAAGATCAAGACAATTGATAATCGTAGATGGTTTGAAAGATGGTTTTTCAACTTTGATATCAGACCAATGAAAGTCACTGTCTATTTACCAGAAACTACTTGTGAATCATTAAATTATGATTCATCTACTGGCGCTTTAGATGTCGCAAGCGACTATACATTCACTAGTGTTAAAGCTGTTGCTAGTACTGGTAGCATTAAACTTAATAACAAAGTGACTGGTGATATTGAGGCTAGAGCCTCCACAGGTAGTGTCGCTATTAAAAACGCTACCGCTAATAAATTATATGCAAAAGCCTCTACAGGTAGCGTCTTAGTGGAAAACACCGAAGTAGTGGGTGAAGCTAAAGTTGAAGCCTCTACAGGTGCAGTAAAAATTAATGGTTTAAAATGTGCTAGTTTCAACGCTAAAACAAGCACAGGTAGCTTCAATGGTACTGAAATTGAAGCCACAGGTGATGTTTATATCGAAGGTTCAACAGGTTCTTCAGTAGCAAAAACCATCAAATGTCAAAACCTCACATTAAAGCATTCCGTTGGTAGTGCAAGTTTAGAAGATGTCCAATGTGAAGACTTAAATGTCAGAGCGAGTACAGGTGGAGTCAAACTCACCAGCACAATCGCAAACAATCATATGGATATTAAAACCACAACTGGTGATGTCATCTTCAACGATAGTGATGCCGCTAGCTTAAAGATTGAAACAGATACAGGTGATGTTAAAGGTAACTTCTTATCGCCAAAGATTGTCTTCTTTGATTCTGATACAGGACATGGAACATTCCCAAAAGAAACAACTGGCGGTGTGTGCGATATCAAAACTGATACCGGTAACGCAGATCTCACATGGTAATAAAATGAAGACGCTCGGATGAGCGTTTTCTTTTATTTATTTATTAAAATAAAAAAATGTATTAAAATTACCACATATGAAGAAAACTTTAGCGACTATCTTTAGCACTTTATTTGTTTTATTCTCTTTAGCGGGATGCGGGGCAAATAATCCTGCCAACTCTGAATCATATGAAGGTCATCCACGAATTGTCACTCTTCAAATCGTGGGTTTTAATGATTTCCATGGCAATACTTTAGATAGTGAAACAGGTTTAGGTATTTCTAAAACCGCTTCTGTTATTAATGAAGTTACTAATAATAAATTAAATACCATCATCTTATCACAAGGTGATATGTGGCAAGGTTCCGCGGAAAGTAACTTAACTAAAGGCTTTATCGTCACTGATTGGATGAGTGAACAAGGCTTTGTGTCAATGACCTTAGGTAATCATGAATTTGACTGGGGTGAAGACCGCATTAAAGAAAATGCTGAGATCGCTAATTTTCCATTCCTTGGTATTAATGTTTATAATCGTTCCACGAATGAAAGACCTGATTATTGTAAACCATCAATCATAGTGCAAAAGAATGGTGTTAAAGTTGGTATTATTGGGGCCATAGGGGACTGCTATTCTTCAATCGCGGCATCTAAAGTCAAAGATGTTTATTTTAAAACAGGTACAGAATTAGATTCATTAGTGAAATATGAGGCTAAATCATTAAAAGAGCAGGGATGTGATATAGTTATCTATTCTATTCACGATGATGATAGTGCGTATAATACTGAACTAAGTAAAGAATATGTTGATATCGTTTTTGAAGGTCATACTCACAAAAACTATATTAGAAAAGATGATAAAGGTGTCTATCACTTACAAGGTGCTGGTTATAACAATAGCTTCTCTTACGCTAAGTTAGAAGTCGACACTAAAAACGATACATTTAAAGTCACAGATATTAAGAGTATCTTTACCCATGACTACACTAA
>CACWSI010000039.1 GCA_902763555.1 uncultured Erysipelotrichaceae bacterium
ACATGATGAGGAGCGTCACCTGATATATAAATATCACAGCCTTCATCTCTAGCGATGAACCAGTCACGAGAACCGCCACCACCGATAATGCCGACTTTCTTAATGTTTTGATTGCCTTCCTTGATTAATAAAGCATAGTCAACATTAAGACTTGCCTTAGCAAACTTAGCGAATTCATCAATTGGCATTGCTTCTTTAAGTTCACCAATACGCATGCAATAGTCTTTTTCTTCTGGGCAATAAACGTTTTGTAAGCCAAGAAGTTCCGCTAAAGCATCGTTCATGCCATCCTTACCGGAATCAAAGTTTGTATGCATACTATAGACAGGTACGCCTAAGGCGTCTATCTCATTAGAGAGTTGTTCTTTTAACTTATCCCATTTAAATACTTTGGCTTTCGTGCCATAGATAAATGGATGGTGAGTAATAATTAAGTCTGGTTTATTCTCTTTTACCAAAGGTAAGACTTCATAGTCAAAATCTAAGCAGAGCAAAATATTATGGACTTCTTCAGGTAACTTGCCTGTCATTAAACCAACGTGGTCATGATAAAACTTCGCATAGCGTTTGGGGAAACGTTTAGAAAGCTTTAAAAGGAGTTTTCTTGTGTTCATAGATATCTCTCCAACTTATGCTTTTCCGCATTAAGAGTATCGATTCTAGTTTGTGGAAGGTTTCCACTAGCGATGATATTATCGATTTCACTGATGCGGCTTTGGTATTTTTCTTTGAAAACCGCACTCTTTTCGCGTCTTAAGATTGGTCCAAATTCTAGATCTTCATCACCAATAACTGCACTATCAGCTTTGATGAATTTAACGATTTCATAGAAAATACCATCTTCTTTAACAATTTGTTCATCCGCAATAGCGAAGCCCATTTGGCAAATTTCTTTTCTGGCTAATGGAACTGCACTGTGTGCATCGATGATAATTGTTTGCACGCTAATGAGCTTTTCAGGATGCGCTTTTAAGATTTTCACAATCGTTTGACCACCCATCCCAGCAATGACTATTGTACCGACATCACGAGTGATATCTTTAACGCCATCACTGAATAAAGGTGTGATTTTATCATTGACATGATATCTAATCAGATTAGCGCGTAATCTTTCAAATGGGCCTTCTTTATTCTCGACCGCATAGCCCTTTTGGACTTTACCAGATTGCACTAAAGCATCCTTGTAGTCACCTAATCTTTTTGAACGAGTTGGGTGTCTGAGTTTCTTGATAGCCTTAGCTTCAATTTGACGAATTCTTTCACGAGTAACGCCAAATTCACGGCCAACTTCTTCAAGAGTTCTTGGTCTATTATCGTCTAAACCATAACGGAGTCTAATGACTCTTTCTTCTCTATCACTTAAATCTTTAAGGATGGAATAGAGTTCTTCTTTTAAGAGTTGTCTAGTGGTGAAATCCACTGGTGATTCACTTTCCTTATCTTCGATAAAGTCACCTAAGTGGGAATCATCTTCTTCACCAATTGGAGTTTCTAAAGAGACTGGTTCCATAGCGATTCTTTGGATTTCACGGATTCTTTTCGCACTTAATTCGCCATTCATTGCTTCACTGATTTCTTCCGCAGTTGGTTCACGACCATAATCTTGGATGAGTTGTCTTTGGATACGAGTCATCTTATTGATGGTTTCAACCATGTGGACAGGAATACGAATGGTTCTAGCTTGGTCAGCAATCGCACGTGTAATTGCTTGACGAATCCACCATGTGGCATAGGTTGAGAACTTATAGCCTTTGGTGTAATCGAATTTATCGACAGCCTTCATTAAACCGAGGTTACCTTCTTGGATTAAATCCAAGAATAACATACCTCTACCAACATAGTGTTTAGCGATGTTAACGACTAAACGTAAGTTAGCGTTGATTAATGTTTGTTTGGCTTCTTCATCACCTTCTAAAATCTTCTTGGCTAAGATTGGTTCATCTTCCGCTTTTAAAAGGTCGTATTTACCGATTTCCTTGAGATACATCTTAACAGAGTCGTTGATGCGGACTTCACTACCGAGATAATCGATATCGATGTCTTCTTCTGCTTCTTCACCATCTTCTTCGGCAAAGAAATCGTCATCTGGTTCTTCGTCAAGATTCATCTTGCTTTCATCAAAATCTTCATCAAAGTCTTCGTCATCTTCTTCATCAGAGATCACTTCAATACCATTGTCTTTGAAGAAATTGATTAAATCTGCAATTGTATCATCATCTAAATCAAATTGATTTAAAGCATCATAAATATCACTTTGGTCAATAATGCCTGATGATTTGGCTTTCTTTAAAAGAGAGTTCTTAATATCATCGAGTGAGAGGATTTCACCATCTTCATCATAGATGCTTTTAACTTTCTTTTTCTTTTCAAGCTTTGGAGAACTTGGTGCTCCTTCGCTGACTTTTGGGCGGCCTCTCTTTTTTGGCTTATCTTCTAAGACCGCTTCTTTTTTTTCTAATTTTTTTCTACCCATAAATCAATGCCCCTTTCATTGCTTTATTTAAAATAAAGATTAAATGTTTTTCTTACGTAACCTCCGACGGTTATAGTCAGAAAGAATACGCGCTTTCTCTTTAGGGTCTTTGCCCTCAAGAGATTGTTCAAGTGTGTCGTTTTCAAAGATTTTCTCTTTTTCTTGGTTGATGACTTCTTGTAAGTTCACAAGTAGGCTCTCATCACACTTGTCTGGATGGTTTCTCTCTAGATAGAGAGTGGAAATCTGATTAATCAGGAGATCCTTTTCTGGTAAGTCGCATGTTTCTAATGAAGAAATGAGGTCCACTGGCACAAAGTCCTCATGTTCATGGGCGTACTCAATCAAGAAATTGGCGATGATGCGGTACGTCTCATCATAGAAACCACCGATATTTTGCTCATAAAAGGCCACTGCTTGCGGATTTGAGAGCATTTGGTATAAAAGTTCACGCTCCGCAAATTCGAGCCTCCTGAGTATCTTTTTCTCAGGATGATATTCATTAATAACTTGCTTAAAGTTTGTTTCCGCTGGTTTCTTGCGGGCAGTTTTAAGAATATTCCTAATAGCATCAGGTGCAAAACCGGTGATATTTGCGAGTTTATTAATATAAGTATCGAGTTCAAGCTGTGAACGGATGGCAAGTAAGACTGGAATGAATTCATTAATCAACTGTGTCTTCTGTTCAGTAGTTTGAAGTGGATTGGTGTTCATATAGTAGTTCAAGATGAAGTCCACTCTAGAGACGAGCTTATTTAAATAAGCATTGAGCGCCATCGCTCCATCACTATTTAAGATTTCATCTGGGTCTTTAGTGCTGTTTTGATTATCAACAATGCGGACATTGAGACCAGCCTTAGCTAAATCATTAGCGATGCCCATTGTGGCTTTTTGACCAGGAAGGTCACCATCAAGGCAAAGCCTTATCTCAACATTAAGCGCTCTTAAGAGTCTGATGTGTTCAGCGGTTAAGGCTGTACCCATTGTGGCTACACATGATTCAATACCAATACGATATAAGGCGAACACATCCATGAAACCTTCTAAAACATAGATATAACCAGCGATACGCGCTTTTTCTTTAGCGTTATGGTAGTTATAAAGAATGTTTGATTTGTGGAACAAATAAGTTTCAGGAGAGTTCACATATTTGGCTTCTGGACCTGGCGCGATACGTCTAGCACTGAAGCCCACGACTTCACCATTGGTATCAAAGATTGGGAAGATAACACGACCTTGGTTACGGTCAGCATAGACGCCATTAATGTTATTAGCGACACCTGTATCTTCGATTGTCTTTAAGGAATTGCCTTTTTCTTCAAGGAAGCGGCAAGTGGCTTTACCATCTTTAAAGGCGTAGCCTAACATGAACTTACTACGTAAATCAGCATCTAAATGACGTTCATTGAAGTAGTCTAAGCCCGCTTTTCCTTCTGGTGAGTTCAAAGCGTATTGATAATAAACAGTTAAATCGTGAAGACACTTAATGAGTGGCACTCTTTTTGGATCCACGACTTTAGTTTCACGGATATCGCTTAATCTTGGATCGTGATAATCACAGATTTCCGCGACTTTCTTTAAAGCTTCTCTAAAAGAGAGATGCTCATATTTACTAACAAAGCCAATAGCGTTACCACTAGTACCACACACGAAGCACTTGAAGATTTGAAGTTCAGGTGAGATATGCATGGATGGGTTAGTATCATCGTGGAATGGGCATTTAGCGAGATAATCCTTACCTTTTCTAATCACAGGTAAATACGCGGATACCACTTTTACGATATCAGCGTGTTTAAGGACGTCTTTTACTAAACTATCATCAAATGCCATATAATAAATTATACTTTCACTAATTTTCTACTAATTTCCTACTTGCTTAGAAGAAGACTTTTTCTTCCAAGTAAGCCTTTAATTGGTCGATTGGTAAACGGATTTGTTGCATGGAATCACGTTCACGGATGGTGACAGCACCATCGTTTTCGGTATCAAAGTCAATGGTGATACAGAAAGGTGTACCAATCGCATCTTGTCTTCTATAACGTTTGCCGATGGAACCGGTATCATCATAGATGACATTGAAATACTTGGCTAAGTTTTGTTCAATTTCACGCGCCTTAGCTTCAAGCTTTTTGCTTAATGGTAAGACCGCGGCTTTAAATGGCGCAACGGCTGGGGAAAGATGCATAACGATACGAGTATCGTTTTCACCAACTTGCTCCTCATCATAAGCATCACATAATGTCATTAAAACCAAACGGTCTAAGCCGACTGATGGTTCAATACAATATGGAACATATTTTTCGTTTGTTTCTGGATCTAAGTAATCAAGAGCTTCACCACTATATTTGATATGACGGTTTAAGTCATAGTCAGTTCTATCGGCGATACCCCAGATTTCACCCCAACCGAATGGGAATAAGTATTCAATATCAGTTGTGGCTTTACTATAGAAGGCTAATTCTTCTGGTTCATGGTCTCTATAGCGGAGATTCTCTTTCTTGATTCCTAAGGAATCAACGAAGTCTAAGCAATATTGCTTCCAGTAATCAAACCACTTGAGGTCATCGCCTGGTTTGCAGAAGAATTCCATTTCCATTTGGTCAAATTCACGTGTACGGAAGGTCATTTGTCCTGGTGTGATTTCATTTCTGAAAGCACGACCAACATTACAAATACCCATTGGTAATTTACGACGTGTCGCTCTTAAGACGTTCTTAAAGTTAACAAACATGCCTTGAGCGGTTTCTGGTCTTAAATAGACTGTGGATTTACTATCTTCAGTGACACCAACATGTGTCTTAAACATCATATTAAATTGACGAATGTCAGTGAAATTTTCACTACCACAGTTTGGACATTTAACGTGATTATTTCTAATAAAATCCATCATTTGGTCATTGGTCATACCGTTGACATCAGCATCAGGGAACTCACTTTCAATGAGTTGGTCCGCTCTGAAACGTTGTTTACAGTGTTTGCAGTCAATGAGGGGATCATTGAATGTTGAAACGTGACCAGTTGCTTCCCAAACTTTTGGGTTCATTAAAATCGCGGCATCAATGCCCACGTTTGTGGTGCTTTCTTGAACGAACTTCTTCCACCACATCTTACGGATGTTTTGTTTAATTTCGCTACCAATTGGGCCGTAGTCCCAAGTGTTGCTTAAACCACCATAAATCTCTGAGCCTTGAAAATAAAAACCAGAGACAATGAAATGGTTACATAGTTTATCGAATTCAAATTTACTCATTTATGTATACCCCTCTAAATAATTCGCACGAGGAAAAGAATACATTTTTAGGGAATTGTTGTCAACCTATTATGAGTGTTATTTTATAATCACTACTTTTTAAGTGAAAATCAGGACAATTTACGATTTTTCTTAAAAGAATCATTTGCTCTTTATTTAAGTCTCTTTCCATCTCTGGCTGATAACAATCTTGGCAAATAAAGCCACCATCATTAAAGGAGAATGTGACGATATTATTTGTACGACCACAAAGAACGCAACGATTCACTTCGAGTTGGAAGCCACCGATTCTCACAGCATGAGCCATAAACTGTAATAAGGTCATGAGCCAATCATTGGTGTTTTTAAGTTTTTCCACCGCTTTTTCTAGATACGGAAACATAGTTTGCTTTTCTTCTTCAGGGAAAAGATTAAGCATCATCTCATCAATGGTCATTAAGCTTGCTAAGTATTTAGCGTCCATATCCACCTTTAAAGGTGAGAACAATGGTTTTGAGCTTTTTAAGATAGGATGAGTGAAATTTCCATCCATTAATTCAATATCAGCAACAGTTAAAACATTGTTTAAAGCAGCGTTTTTGCTTTTAGGATCTTTGATACCTCTCGCAAGGAAGGTCAAAGATTCATTTTCTGAGATAGCGTTCACTATCCCATCTTTTTCTTTATATGGGGTTATTGAAAGAACGATTATTTTCATTATTTTT
>CACWSI010000040.1 GCA_902763555.1 uncultured Erysipelotrichaceae bacterium
ATGCTTAAGAACGGGACTTGTTTCGAAACTATTTAGATTATAAACCATTTTTTGGTTTTTACATAATTTGATAGTTGTTTTTGTCGTGGAATGAAGTTTTTGCTTGATTTTGCTTATCTAATTTTTATACCAGTTTTAATAAGAGGCACAAAAATAAGCAAATTACAATTAGGACCAAAGCTAGTTTAAGCTCCTTTAACTGTTTCATTGCAAATCACCTCCTTTCACTTTAGACAGGAGGTATTCGTTCAGAGTTTTAACGTCTTGTCTTTGACAAAAAAATAGGAAACAAAAAAGAGATAGAAACATTCTCATCCCTTATCCATTTCCTGTATATATTATAGCACTTTTATATTTTATATAAAAGATTTATTTGATTAGTACTGAGTTTTTTACTCCTTGAATATTTAATAAGGCATCTAGTTCATAACTATTATGGAGTGTATAGTTTTCTAGATTCTTTTTTATCGTTAATTGAATTTCATCATAATCACTTTCGTTCTTATAATATTCATCTTTAATAACACCGATGATTAATAATCTAAGGTAAGCAATTAACGAATTCTCAATCCAATAATGACGTTTTGTATAAGTGAACTTATCAAATCTTTCTAATAGCTTAATATACATTGGTAAGCCATCACTGACATCATGCCATCCATAAATCAGAGAAAATAAAGTCATAATCTCTATCATTAATTTGATTAATAAACGTTAGAGCGTCCGCTTTTATGATGTGGATCTTTTCTCTATGTGGGAATAGAGGCAATAGATGCTTTTGGAAGAGTTTAATGAGTTCTAAATCCATCTCAACAATATAGACTTCTTTGACTTCTTCTTTTAGATGAACCATATAAGCAAAATAGCCAAGTCCTAAACCTAGTGTTAAGACTTTTCCTTTAGCGACTTGTATTGGCATTTCCATGGTTCTAATTTCATGAGGGTTTAGGCTCATCCATTCCTGACCATATAACGAAATTGTGGGATAATCATAATCATTGGTAAAATAGCCTAATGACATCTTTAAGATTGAATTACTTCCATAATGATATTGTTCGTCATATGGAAACAAGGTAAAGGCTTTCATTACCTTATGAGATAACTTCCATCCATCTTGTTCAAAGCTAACATTTTTAAGCGCCTGATAATATGGATTATTAGTGAATGTGTCTAGCATCACTTCTTGAGTGTCCCAAAGAAGATTCTTGCTGATGAAAGATGAATCTGTTTTATGATTTTCTAAAACTTGCTTAATGAATTCTTGTTTTGTTTCAAAGATATTTTTATTAGCGAAAAGACCACTATTTAAATGTGGTTCTTCCCAAATTAAATCGCGGAGGTATAGCAAATAGTCAATATTCTTCTCGTGTTGATTGAATAAGGCGAGAAGCTTTTTATCTTCAGTTTCGTTTAACTCAAAACGCATTATTGATCTTGCACCTTCTTTTTAAGTTCTTCGTATATATCTTCTTCAAACGGAATACGAGAAATAGGTGTAATAACAACATAGCCTTCTTTCACTAATCTGCAGTCAGCGTCTTCAGGCATTTCTAAATATTCTTGTGTATCTCTTAAAGCGTAATATAAGTCTTCATTTTGATCAAAGTAATAACGGTCTTTACGATAGAATAAGCGGCCTAAGGCGATGCCTTTATAGGTTTCTTTTGGTAAGTTGACGTTTAAAACATATCTCTTATCTAGTAGGTTATACTTCATAATGTATTCCCATATTTCATCAAAGTGTTCAATTAGACATGTAAAATCATCAAAAGGCGCACTGAAGGCGACAGTCTTTTTACGGAATGTAGCCGCGCCTAAACACGCTCCAATTGTGCCACTTAAGATCACATCATAAGAGAGGTTTGGGCCATTATTACAACCAGAGACAACGACATCACAATCAATATTAAGTCCCGCTAAAGCAAGAGATGTACAGTCTGTAGGAGTGCCATGCACTGCATAGGTGTTTTCATCGATTCTATCGACTTTAAGCCAGTCACCTAAAGTAATTGATGCACTCTTTGCGGACATATGCTCAAAAGGCGCGACAATCGTCACTTCACCGTATTTTAAGAGTTTATCCTTAAGGAGAAGTATTCCTTGAGCGTTATAGCCGTCATCATTGGTTAATAAGAATTTCATACCTCATTATTTTGTAATATTTCTTTAAAAAAGAAAAGAGGGAAACGATATTCCCTCTCTTCCTGATTTGGGTTTTTATTATTGAGCTATTTTATTCTCTTTAATAACTTTTTCTTTTAAGTATTCTGGAACTTCTTCGTAAGAGACGAATTCTCTATTGAAATAGCCAGATGCTTGAGTGATGGACTTAAGTTGTGTGACGTAGTCAACGATTTCGGCTTCAGGAATTAACGCTTCGATATCTTGCATACCTTCGTGTTCTTCCATGTTTTGAATACGCGCACGACGTGTATTTAAGTCAGACATGATATCACCAGTATATTCTGTTGGGGCGATAACATGGATTCTCATGATTGGTTCTAAGATGATTGGTTTACACTTTGGATAAGCATCTTTGAAGGCTAAGATACCGGCCATCTTGAATGCTTGTTCGTTACTATCGACTGGGTGATATTTACCATCCACTAAGACACCTTTAACACCGATAACTGGGAAGCCTGCTAATGGGCCAGAGTTAAGGGCTTCAAAGAAACCTTTTTCAACGGCTGGGAAGTAGTTCTTTGGCACTGCACCACCGAAGACTTCTTCTGCGAAGACACTTTCTTCAGCTGGTTCAAATCTCATCTTAACGACACCATAGAAACCACTACCACCAGATTGTTTAACGTAACGGCCATCGCCTTCGGCGGTACCCTTAATGGATTCACGATAGACGACTTTCATTGGTTCAGTTGTGACATCGATCTTATATGTATCTTTGAGTTTAGCGAGAACGAAGCTGATATGGGAATCAGAAACACCACCTAATAATAATTGTTTTGTTTCATTATTACGTTTGACTTCAACGGCTGGATCTTCAGCTTGGATCTTGGCTAATGCTGGACCAATCTTAGCTTCATCGTTCTTATTGGCTAAGATGATGGCTTTGAAAATAACAGCGGTTGGATAATGGGCTGGTTTATATTCAATAACGGCTTTTGGTGAAGATAATGTCATGCCACTAGCGACACCTTCAAGTCTTGTAATCGCGGCGATATCACCAGCGTGGACTTCTTGAATAGCATCAAGTTTCTTGCCGGTCATTTGATATAACATTGAAACTCTTTGTGTGCCTTTATTGACGTAGATTTCATCACCAGTTTTTAAGACACCAGAATTAACTTTAATAATATTAATTGTGCCTGAATATGGGTCAACGACTGTCTTAAAGACATAAGCGGAGAATGGTTCACTATCTTTTGTTTCACGAGTGACTGGATTACCATTTTCATCTTTGGCTTCGTATGGTTTTAAGTCCGCTGGGCATGGTAAGTAGTCAATAAACATATCAAGCATTGTTTCAACACCGATATTCTTTGTGGCGCTACCGACTAAGACTGGAACTAATTCGCCTGCTAAGACGAGTTTTCTTAAAGATTCATGAACTTCTTGCACGGTGAATTCTTCACCGGAGAAGAATTTTTCTAATAAGACGTCATCTGCTTTAGCGACTTCTTCACTAATCATGTTATGAAGTTCAAAGATCTTTTCTTTCTTATCATCGTGGATAGGAGCGTCTTCACACTTCTTGCCATTTAGTTTTCTAGCTTTTAAGTCAACGACATTAGCGAAGCCATCAAAGCCATCGCCATGACCTAATGGGTAGCAGAATGGAATAGCGTTCTTACCTAATTTAGAACGAATTTCTTCTAATAATTCATCGAATTTAACGTTTTCTTTATCAACTTTGTTGATGAAGATGAATGTTGGGATGCCACGTTTTCTAAGTTGATTCCAGTGCTTAACTGTACCGACTTGAACACCGATTGAGGCATCGATCACTAAGACAGCACCTTTAACTGCGCCTAAGACACCAATGTATTCAGAAATGAAGTCATCATTACCTGGAACATCGATGATGTTAATCTTGTGGTCTTTATAGTTTAATGGGATAACGGCGGTTTGAATTGAGCCACCTCTTTTTTGTTCATCAGGTGTGTAGTCACTAATAGTGTTTTTCTTTTCAACTTCACCTTTTTGAGGAATTAAGCCAGCGATGAACGCTAAGGATTCGGCTAAAGTTGTTTTACCTGTTGATTGGTGACCTAAGATAACTACGTTTCTGATATTTTTTGCATCGTAATTTGCCATGATTGATTCTCCTTATAGTCTGAAGTACTTGCTATATCTACCTTTAGATATGAGCTGGATTCTATTATCTTTCACAAGTTCCGCTAAAGCCTTTTCAATGGTCGCTGAACTTGTGGCGTATAAAACGTTTTCAATAACGCGTTTGCTAATTGGTTTCGCGCTATCAAAGATAACTTTGTAAACCTTTTCAATGGTTAATTCATCCATATCATTGACTTCCATAATGTAGTCAAGTTTACGATATGCTTCTAAGATGCACTTGAGCATATAAGTAACGAATTGTGTATAATCGTTTTCATTATCATGCCAGCCTTGGGAAGAAGCTTCAAAAGCATCGATATAATCAGAGAAACGTTGTCTCATGATATATGGGATGGAGAAGTAATTACCGATATCATAGCCATTCTTCTTCATTAAGAAGTTCATGATTAATCTAGAGATACGGCCATTCGCTCTATTGAATGGATGGATACAAACGAAGTCGAGCATGAAAGCAAGAATAAGAACGAGCTTATTTGTTTCTTCGTTTTGCGCGGCAAGGTTATATTGATAAACAAGATTGTCTAATAGTTGAGGAACCGCACTTGGATCAGCAGTGACGAAGATTGTTCTCATTGAACCATCAGTCATTCTTTCTTGAATATAATTTAAGGCGTCTTTATATTGACCACCCATCTCTGGGTTATAGTCCTTATATAAATAGTAATGTAATGTGGAGATAAATGAGCGATCGAATGGTTGGAATTTGTAGCATTCATCGATGTGCTTTAATGCTTTGTAATAACCATTGAAAACATATTCTGTATAAGTTGCTGGGGATTGTCCCTTAACGAGTATTGCTTTCATACGGTCATCACCGATGAAGACAGAACCCATCGCACAGCTAGCTTCTGTGCCACTGATGTAAGCAAGTTCCGTTAATTTCTCAATCTTCTTGAGTTTCTTAACGGCGGTAGTTTTTCCTTTATATAATTCAATAGAATTAAGTAAAGAAACAATGTTAGGGTTGGTCAAAAGAGCATTGACAG
>CACWSI010000041.1 GCA_902763555.1 uncultured Erysipelotrichaceae bacterium
ACTGATAACAAAGTTATTGATAAGAAACAGTTTTACTAAATGTTATTTAATTAGAGGTTAATATGAAAGCGTGGTTAGTGGTTAATTCATTCATGAACAGCGATAAGTTTAAACACTTATATGAAATGCTTTCACTTGCCTTTAATAAAAGAGGTGTTTCTTTAGATATTAAAACTGCTTCTGATATTTCTTTAGAAGTTAATAAGAAGATTAATGAAAAAGTGGACTTTATCATCTTCTGGGATAAAGACATTTATTTAGCCCAAAGATTAGAAGAGCAAGGCTATAAATTATTTAATTCTGCGAAAGCGGTTGAACTATGTGATAACAAGATTTTAATGTATCAAGCTTTAGCGGCCTCTAACATTAGAATCCCACGTACATTTATTGCCCCTAAAACATTTGAAGGTCTTAATTATTCTAAGCGTGATTTTGTTAATGATGTCATTAATCAAATCGGTTTACCTTTGGTAATTAAAGAAGCATATGGCTCATTTGGTGAACAAGTCTATCTCGCTAATAGTTTAGAAGAAGCGAATAAGATTATTGATCATATTGGTTATAAAGATTGCTTAATGCAAGAATATATTGCCTCCTCCAAAGGCAAGGATATCCGCATCAATGTCGTGGGTAATAAAGCGATTGTTTCTATGCTTAGAGAAAACAAAAATGACTTCAGAAGTAACATCTCTAATGGTGGAACAGGCGCTAAGTTTGAACCTAAACAAGAATATATTGATTTAGCCATTAAAGCCGCTAAAGCATTAGGTCTAGATTTTGCAGGAGTGGATGTCATGTTTGGACCAAATGATGAACCAATCATTTGTGAACTTAATAGCAATCCACAGTTTGCAAGCACGCTGCAATATACTGGTATTAATCTCGCAGAAGTCATCGCTGACTATATCTTAAATAATCTATGATAAGTGGGTTAATAGTCTATAACGGTTACGACGCTAAATGTAATCGTTTCTTCATTAATAAGTGTCTCGAATTATTAAATGATGAGACTTTTTCTTTAAAATACGTTGATGAAGAAAAATTATTAGAATATGTCGCCTCTAACAAAGTGGACTTTGTCATTTATCGTGGTCGTAATTATCGTTTATTAGAGGAACTCGAAGAAAACGGTATTAGGTCTTTCAACAACGTTCTGACTAATAGAGTTGCTAACGACAAATATCTTACTTATAAATTCTTAAAGGAAGAACATCTTCCTTGCATTGAAACATACTTAGAGTCAAAGTCATTTCCTTGTATCATGAAAAGTGTTTCAGGCCATGGTGGCCAAGAAGTGTTTCTAGTCAACGGTGCTGATGAAGCAAACAAAATTAAAGAAGAACATCCCGCTCTAAAATTCATTTATCAAGAATTTCACGAGAATAATGGCGATGTCAGAATTTATGTTTTAAATCAAAAAGTCGTGGTCTCGATTAAAAGAAAAAGCCAAATTGATTACCGTAATAACTACTCCTTAGGGGGAGAAGTTGAATTATTCAAACCTTCTCAAGAAATGGTGGAATTCGCTATTAAAGTTGCATGTCTGCTAGAAGCAGATTTCATCGGAGTGGACTTCTTACTCACTAAAGATGGCTATAAAATAATCGAACTAGAAGATCCAGTTGGTTCGAGAATGGTTTATAAATTAAAGCCAGAACTAGACATCATCAAACAATACGTGGAGCACATTAAAAAGAATATCTAATCAGCATAAAGGTTGATTAGATTTTGATTTTCGTTCATACTTTTCCTATGGAACAAGAATTAAACGTTTTAGAATACGATAACGCTAAAGTGACATTCACTGGCCAAACAAATAATATTGCGACAAGTGATGAACTAGAAGCTTCTCCTATTTATCAAGATAAAATGGGCACTGCTTATTCTAGAAGCAAGAAACTTTCTCGTGCCATCAGTGCGACAGGTATTTCTTTGCTTTTGACTGCTGCCGCTATTAGAACAGGTAGCCTTATCGCTAACGCTTATATTCTTAATCCACCTTCAATCAGCGTTAAACCATATACGGTGACTGAGCATGTCTTTAATTATGAATTTACCGTTTCTAACAAGGGTAAATACACAATCAATTATTTCTTAGAAATAAATGCCAATAAAGTCATCACAGGTGACTGCTCTGAAGAAAGAACCTATAACGGCTCTTATGAAGGCGTTAATAAAGGTGATGAATTACATTTCTATATCCAATTCACCAATGGTGTTGATTACACCAAAATAATTGAAAACTATAAATACACAGTGGAGGAATAAAATATGGCAGAAGAAAAGAAACAAAACTGGTGGAAAAGAAAAACCCCAGGTCAAAAAGCTAGCTTCATCGTTGGCGCAATATTATTCGTTCTCTCATTAGCAGGCTTTATCTTGCTAATGAATGGTCGAGTGGTCTTCGGCGATGAATTTGGTAATAAGTTCTTTGGCGAAGGTATCGCTAATGGTTGGATTATCATCGGTAATAGTCTTATCGATGGTGGTGTCCGTTGGATTGTTAGTATGCTCATTGTTTCCATTGGCATCACGCTTATTTTCATCGCGACATTTATTACCCACATCTTTGATGGCAAATCTAGAAAAGCCAGAACAATCTCGGCATTAATTAGATCTTTATGCAAATACATCATCATTATTGCGATGATTTGTGTCATCCTTGTCGTTTGGGGTGTTGACGTTGTTGGTATTATCGCTGGTGTTGGTGTTTTAACTCTTATCGTTGGTCTTGGCTGCCAATCTCTTATCCAAGATGTTATCAGTGGCATCTTTATCGTCTTTGATGATTATTTCGCTGTCGGTGATACAGTTATTATTGATGGTTTTAGAGGCACAATCGTGGATGTTGGTCTAAAGACCACTAAACTTCAAGACTTCGGTGGTAACATCAAATCTATTACTAATAGTTCAATCGTCACTGTTGTTAATATGTCGCGTTTAAGAAGTGTGGCTTCTGTCACTTTATCAGTTTCTTATAACGAAGATGTCGAAAGAGTGGAAGCTCTTATCATTCAAGAAGTTGAAGCGTTAAAAACTAAAGTTCCTAATATCATTGAAGGTCCTTGGTACAAGGGTATTGATAACGTCAGTGCTTCTTCTATTGATTTCCTTGTCTTAGCGTTCACTGATGAATCTAATAGATTCCAAGTCACCAGAGACTTAAAACGTGAATTCTATCTCTTATTTAAGAAGAATAATGTCCAAATTCCATATCCACAAGTGACTGTTAATCCTGAAGATAGTAAGGACCGTCCAAAAGCCACTAAGGAAGAAATTACTTTAGCCCTTCAAGAACAAAGAAAACTTAGAGGACTTGAACCAATCGGTGTTAAGAAATCTAAAGGTAACTCAGTGGTCAGGAGAATGAAAAAGGCTCTTGATAAAACTGAGAGTGAATTTGATGGAAAATAGAGGCTTAGCCTCTTTTTTCTTTATTAGAAATACATCGCTAAAACGCCAATAGCTTGGATAATTGTGGAGACCAAGACAAAGACATGGAAGATACCATGTAATGTTAAGTTCTTCTTTTTACCAACTGCGTATAAAATCGCACCGATGGAATAGACAATTCCACCCGCTAAAACAAAGCCAAAGCTAATCGCACTCATATAGAGGAACCCGCCACAGAATAGGACTAGCCAGCCCATCGCAAGATAAAGTATCAAAGATATAACTTGCACAGCCTTGCTTTTAAAGAAGAAGGCATTAAGGATAATGCCAATCACTGCACATCCCCATTCCACAAGTAACATCACTAAACCCACAACATGTTCACTCATTAAAACCACACAAATTGGGGTATAAGTACCGGCAATTAATAAATAGATAGTGCAGTGATCTAAGACTCTAAATAACTTCTTATTAAAAGTCGTTGCAGGTGTACCATGGTATAAACTGGAAACAAAATAAACATCAATGATGGTGATGACAAACACTAATAAGCCAAGGAAAGCTGTAATATCAATTGCTCTTATAAGCAAACGATATAAACCAATAAATAAAATAATAAAGGCTAATGGAATACCAATAGCGTGTGAAATAGTGTTAAATCTTTCTTGTCCTTTTGTGTATTCTGGAATCTTTATTTCTTCAATATTTTCTTTATAGTGCATAATCTTTGCCTTCCTTTCTTCGTTATCTTAATAGATAAATTAATAAAGGTCAGTGAACTGATAAAATAAAAACTCTACTTATAAGGTAGAGTGTTCTCTTAAAGGGCAGATTAGTTAGTAGAGTTGATATCTTCTACTATGTAGAACTATTTAAAAAGTTGGGCTAGGACACTAGCGATTTCTTCTAATAACTTTTGATCGTTTTCATTGAAACGATTATATATAGGAGCATCAATATCAATGACCGCTTTGACTTCATTATCAAGAATAATCGGAGTCACAATTTCACTTTTAGATAAACTAGAGCAGGCAATATGACCAGGGAATTCATTAACATTAGGAACGATAACCGTTTTAGCCTCTCTCGCGGCTTTGCCACATACTCCTTTACTTAAAGGAATAATAGTACAAGCGACATCACCTTGGAAAGGTCCAAGGTATAAGTTATCCCCGTTTTTAATATAAAAACCACACCAGTTAATATCTTCTAGGTTATTAAGTAAAGCGCTTGCGTTACTTAAGTTAGTGATAAGAAGTAATATAACTAGTTTTTCCTCCTGTGTCTTGCTAAATACTTTAATTTTTAAATCAATAACATTAAGATTATAGACATGAAAAGAATATTAGTCATAGGTTGTCCAGGCGCAGGTAAAACATATTTTGCGAAAAAACTCAGTGAAATTAACGGTTTACCTGTCATCCATATGGATAATCTCTATTGGAATAAAGATAAACAATCTATCTCCTATAAAGAGTTAGAAGCAAAGCTTTTACCTTATTTAAAAGGTGAAAACTGGATAATTGATGGAAATTACCACGATACATTAAAACAACGTTTAGAATACGCAACAGATGTCTTCTTTTTAAAAATGCCTCGTGAAGAATGCATTGAAGGCATATTAGAAAGAATCGGGGAAGTTAGAGACGACATTCCTTGGGTTGAGACTAAAAAGGACGCTGTGGAATTAATCGAATGGACAATCGATTATGAAAAGCGCACCAGAAAAGAAGAAGAAACATTATTAAAGCAATATAAAAACGTTAACGTTCATATCTTAAATTCAAGACAAGAAGTTAACGATTATTTAGCAAATTTACTTAAGTAATTAAGCGTCCGCTTGATCGGCCCGCTTGATCGGCTTTAGATAAGGTAACGTTATCTTTACCATTATTTTTCGCCGTTCTATTCGCGAAGTCCGCTAAATCGAGAACGTGGTCGAAGTTAAATGATTCATCGACTTTAATAACAACCGCACCAACGGAAACAGTGATGTGGAATTTTGGATAATCTTTAAATCTACACGCCGCTATTTCTGCGCGGTATTTTTCACCTATGCGCATCAAGACGTCTTCGCTAATATCGGCAAAGCAGACGACATATTCATCTCCACCCCAACGACAGACGAATGCTTCTTTTTCTTGGGAGAGAATTTCACCAATTCTAATTAAGACTACGTTACCGAATAAGTGACCATATTTATCATTAACGTTTTTAAAGCTATCAACGTCCACGAATAAGCAACCGAGAGAAGAATTCTCTTTTCTATTTGTGTAGACATCATCTAAATATTTAGCGAGATAGTTTTGGTTAGCTAAACCTGTTAAGGAGTCGTGCATAGAAGCATATTTGAAGTTTTCTGTGTAACTACTTAAACGCTTAGCCGCCACTCTTCTAAGAAGTTCGGCGAAGAAGCCGAGTAACAAACAAACTAGATAGACAAGAGTCATACGTAGTTTGAAGTCATAACTAATCGCGCCTTCATCTGGGAATTTAATGAATTGATTTAATGGTCCAAAGAAGAATAGTTCCATGATTAAGAAAACAGGAACTGCGGTAATAAAGCCTTCAAATATACCAAAGGTAATAAATGAGAAAGCAGGAAGCAATAAGATCCAAATATGTAAGAAACCACCTGGGCCACCGTCATAGCACATATAGCCAAAGAAGAAAATGACAACCGCCATAAAGACACGGCGCCAAATGTAATGGTGCTTTCTATCGAATATTGTTAACAAAAGAATAGCGACAGATAAAATACCCACAGTTAACAAAACGAATGCCATAACTTTTGGCCATGGATCATCAACAAAGTGAGGGACTGCAGCAACAAAGAGAATAACCGCAGCCAATGAAGAAAGAACGGAGACAAGGAAAGATTGTCTGAAAACGTCATCTAAAAGACCATCAGTTGCTTTGCTTACAAACTTTTTAATATTCATTAATTATAGTATCCTGATATTCTCTATGCTTTTATCATAATACAAATTTTTTGTATTGTGTAGATATTTTGCTTTTATAGGAGAGCGTTGTCCAGTATAATCAAGTCGTACTCATGGGACCTACATGGCCTATAGGGGGAATTATGAAACAACATTTCAACACAAAAACAATTGTTATTACCGGACTATTGTTAGCTTTGGAAATTATCTTCCAATTAATTGGTAACTATTTACAAATCGGACCAGCAAACATTAACCTTTCGTTAGTGCCTGTCGTCATTGCTGGCTTTATTGGTGGACCCATATCTGCAGCGATATTGGGCTTTTTTAATGGCATTATGGCCTTATTATCACCATCCACAATTGGCTTCTTCATGCCAATGTCACCTGTGGGTACTGTGATCGTCTGCTTGCTAAAGTGTACTGTAGCAGGCGTTGTGAGTTCGCTCGTGTATCACGGCTTTAAAAAGCTCGCGAAGGGAAAACTCTCTTTGATTCCTGCTCACATAGGTACACCTATAGCGGCAGCGCTCGTGCCTATCATCAACACTGGCTTATTCATTCTCGGTAGTTTCATCTTCTTTAGAGATTGGATCTTCGCCGATGGTAGAGATGCCTTAGGTGCATGGGGATTTGTCCTTCTTGGTGTCGTAGGCTGGAACTTCTTAATTGAATTAGGTTCAACCGTGGTTTTATCTACAATCACTAATGAGATTCTCTTAACAAGAGAAGCTATTCAACGATAATCGTTATCTCTTATTCCATTTTTATAGATTTGCTTGTATGATTTAGGTATGCAAAAGCCTTTAGCGGATCTTTTACGTCCTGAATCAATATCAGAAATGGTGGGTCAACACCATCTTTTAGACGAAGGCTCTGTTTTTAGAAAAAGTATTGAGGCTAATCATTTAACCAATATGGTTTTTTATGG
>CACWSI010000042.1 GCA_902763555.1 uncultured Erysipelotrichaceae bacterium
AAAAAACGGCGTTTGGATCTATACTTTAGAACAAGCCAAAATCGGTTTAGCGGATTGCTATGCTGGATTAAAACAAAAATTCGAAACTAAATATCGTCGCCCATTAGCGAAAGTCGGTGCGATTGGTATTTCTGGCATGATGCATGGTTATCTTGTCTTTGATAAGAGTGGTAATCAGTTAGCAGAATTCCGTACATGGAAAAATACCATCTGTCCACAAGCACAAGATCAATTATCTAAATTATTCAATTTCAACGTCCCACAACGTTGGAGTGTCTCTCATATTTATCAAGCTATGCTTAATGGTGAAAAAGAAGTTAAAGACATCGTCTTTGCTACTACCTTAGCTGGCTATTTCCATTATTTATTAACTGGTGAAAAAGTCATTGGCGCGAATGACGCTAGTGGTATGTTCCCATTAGACCCAAGCACCAAAGATTACGATGCTAAGATGGTTTCTAAATTTAACGAAGTCATTAAAGACAAAGTTGATTGGAGAATCTTAGACATCTTACCAAAGTGTATGTTAGCGGGTCAAAATGCTGGCTACTTAACAAAAGAAGGCGCTAAATTAATTGACCCATCTGGTGTTTTACAACCAGGTATCCCATTCTGCCCACCAGAAGGTGACATGGGTACAGGTATGATTGCCACTAACTCTGTCAGAGTTGGTTATGGTAACTCCTCATTAGGTACATCTGGCAATATTACTCTTGTTACTGATAAGAGTATTGCGATGAATAAAGAAATCGATGTTATCGCTTCCCCAAGTGGCTATCCAGCTGTTCTTGTTCACGCGAATAACTGCACAACCGATATCAATGCTTGGGTTGAATTATTACATCAAGCAATCGTTTTAGCGGGTGGTTCCATCCAACGTGGCGAATTATTCGTGAGATTATTCAATAAATCTCTTGAAGGTGAACCAGATGCTGGTGGTCTTGTCTCATTTAACTACTTCTCTGGCGAAGCTGCAGTTGGTGTCCAAGAAGGTAGGCCATTATTCGTGAGAGAACCAGACGCTAAGATGTCATTAGCCAACTTCATGAAATCTCATATCTTAGCCGTTCTTGCAGTCTTAAGAATCGGTGTTGATATCTTAAAGAAACAAGGTGTCGAAGTTAATAAAATATACGGTCATGGTGGTTTCTTCAAAACACCAGTGGTTGGCGCTAAAGCATTAAGTGCTGCCTTAGATGCTCCTGTTGCTACATTAAGTAGTGCGGGTGAAGGTGGCCCATATGGTGAAGCCTTATTAGCCGCTTATATGTTAGAAAAAGGAAAAGGTGAAACCTTAGAAGATTATTTACAAAATAAGATCTTCGCTAACGCTAAAGAAGATGTCGCTATTGCTTCTAAAGAAGAAGTTAAGGGCTTCAATAAATTCTTAGAAAGATATAAAGCCGCTGTCCCAGTGGAAGCAAAAGCCGTTGAATGCGTTGAAGGTCAGCACAATAAATAATTATGTTTAATTGGTGCTTTATTGGAACTGGTCAAATCGCTAAGAAAGTCGCTAAAGAATTAGTAACAAATCCTGGCCATCAAATTGTCTCTGTTTTCAATCGCACCAAAGCTAAAGCGGAAAAATTCGCTAAAATTTATCATTCCACAGTTTATGAAAGTGCGTTAGAAGCAATAAACGATCCTCGTGTAGATGGTGTCTATATTGCGACTACTAATGAAACGCACTTTTCATTTTGCAAACTATGTTTGGAAAACCATAAACCAGTTCTATGCGAAAAACCTATTACTGGTAACACAAAAGAGCTCAAAGAATTAATTAAATTAAGTGAAGAGAATAACACTCTTCTCAAAGAAGCGATGTGGACTTGGTTTAATCCTGTCGCTAATAAGGTGAAGCAGTGGATTAAAGAAGAAAGAATTGGAAAAATCCTTTCTGTTGATTGTATTTTCAATATGCCAATCTTTGGTTATAACAAAGCCAAAGGTAGATACATTAATCCAAGCAGATATGGTGGTGCGCTTCTTGACTTAGGTGTCTATTCCGTTAGATACGTGTATGAGTTATTTGGTAAGCCAAAGGCTATAACCGCGAAAGGAAAGCTATATAACGGCATTGATTTATTCAATGATTCAATATTTGAATATGATGGCTTTAATGCCCACGTTAGCAGTCAAATTAACGCTTTAGTGGGTGAGCACTGTATCATCAAAGGTGAAAAGGGTATCATTAAAGTTCCTTTATTCCATATGGCTAGTAAAGCCATCTTAAAAACTAAAGAAGGCAGAGAAGTTTTTAGAGATAAGAAAAAGAAATTCGCCACCCAGTTTAGAGTGGTCGCCGAATATATCAAAAATGAAAAACCTAATGAATTAGTCTCTTTAAATTCATCTATGGATGTCATGGAACTAATGGATGAAATTAGAAGACAAATCGGTGTCATCTTCCCTTGTGATTGATACTTTTTTGACAATAATGAAACTTTATTTCTATAATTAATATAAATAAGGGGAAATATTATCATGCCAGCAAAGAAACCAGCTGCCAAGCCAGCACCAAAGAAACCAGCACCAGCTAAAAAGCCTGCTGCTAAACCAGCTCCAAAGAAAGCTGAACCAGCCAAAAAGCCAGCTCCAAAAGCCGCTCCACGCTCCAAGCGCTAACGCTTCTTACCACCTCTCTAAGAGAGAAGATGGCAAATGGCAACTCTTCATCACAGGTAGTGACAAAGTCATTAAGACATTCGCCACAAAAGCTGAAGGTGAAGCCTACGCTAAAGAAAGAGCAGAAAACACTGGTCGTGCAATTTTAAAGCACAACTCCAAAGGTGCTAATAAAGGCAAAATCGCTAAGAAATAGTTGATTCATAAATGAAAAAACTTATATGCCTTGACATGGACGGCACTGTCTATCTCGGTGAACGTTTATTTGAAGGCGCAAAAGAAACATTCGAATATTTTAAACAAAACGAAATATCGTTTGTTTTTTTGACTAACAATTCTTCCCACTCCTTAGCGTTCTATGTTGATAAAATCAAAAGGATGGGTATCGACTGTAATGAAGATAATTTCTATTCATCTATTGATACCACAATTAAGTATTTAAAAGATCAACAAGTTAAAACTCTTTATGTGTTAGGCGTGAAATCATTTAAAGAGGAATTAAAGAAACATTTCCAACTTATTGAAACTTATCAAGAAGAAATACCTGATGTCGTCTTAGCGTCATTTGATACTGAACTAGTTTATGACGAATTAAAGACTGCATGTTTATATATACAAAAAGGTAGCAAATTCATTGCCACTAATATGGATTATCGCTGTCCAATCGAAGATGGATTTTATATCCCAGATTGTGGTGGACTTTGCAAATGGATTGAGATGTGCACTGATAAAGCACCTATTTTCTTAGGAAAACCAGAACCCACAATGATTTATCAAGTTATGGAAAAGTTTGGGGTCACTAAAGAAGAAACAATGATGGTGGGAGACCGCTACTATACAGATATTGTCGCTGGTCTTAACGCTGGTGTAGATACAGTTGCAGTTCTTAGTGGTGAAACCACTTTAGAAGAATTTAAAAAGGCTGA
Source organism: uncultured Erysipelotrichaceae bacterium (assembly GCA_902763555.1). Lineage (GTDB taxonomy): Bacteria > Bacillota_I > Bacilli_A > RFN20 > CAG-826 > RUG14515. Next base: position 3,552 of record CACWSI010000042.1, read on the forward strand.
CCGCAAGCCAACCTTTATAATTGATTCAATTGCAGATTTAGTGGATTTACTTAAATCATAATTGTTTAACGTGCTTGTTGATAACAAGGAAGATTGTCATTAATGATAATCCCACTGTTGAAATAATACATAACCAGCTTGCTCCTAAGCCAGATATTACAAGTCCGGCTAAGAAGTTACTAAGTGGTATTAATCCTTGTGAGCCAACGTCTATGACGCTGTTCACCTTTCCTAGTTTATCTTTATCAACAATCGTTAACATTTTTGTCGTGATTGGAATATTAATGGTAATTAGCACCATACCCATTGTGATACCAATTGGCACAAATGCTATAAGCATGACGTTAATATCTGCTAGATTATTAACAAAGAACACATAGATAGTTGTTAAAACAACATATAAAGCCGCGAAGATAATAAGTGAAATACTTAAGCCCTTATAGATGCGGTCTTTTTGTGGTCTATTAGACAAGATCAACGCCATGATGATCATGCCGATAGCATATGCTACTTGAATAACTGAACTCCACATTTCTGGTGTTAAGAAGTTACTAAATAAATAATTACGTGATGCGACATCAGTAGCGACGAAATATGGTAAGAAGTTCGCGCTCAACGGCGAAACAAAGAAATTGAGAAGTAATATACCAAGCATCAAAAACAATAGTGGCTTTAGCTTGCCGATATATTTCATACCATCACCGATATCTTTAAAAACTTGTTTAACAGTTAACTTATCTTCGTTCTTTTGGTAATCATACTTAATAAACATTTCAGAAACGCCACTTAAGACATAACAACCACCAACGATAAAGAAGAGAACATGAATATCTAACACACTATACAAAATAGCGGCAAGTATCACACCTAATACACCGAGACTGCTTTGCATTAATGAGTTATATGATTGAGCTTGTTGATAAGACTTTTCTGGAACAATACGTGGTAATAAAGATGATGCCGCTGGTGAAAAGATGGCCGCAATGATATTACCAAGTACCGCGATAATGAATAAAACAACGACTTTAGCGCTAGGATCTTGAATAACTAGCATCAGTAGCAAAGTAAAAGCAATAAGCATCCCGCCTTTAGCGTAGTCACACATAAACATGATTTTGCCTTTATGGAATCTATCGCTAATAACTCCACCAAATAAGGTGACTAAGACATAGACAATACCGCCCGTGGCTAAATATGCACCTTGGATAAAAGCGTTGTTATTGGTTAAGGATAAAATATAGAAACTTACAGCGAAAAGATAAAGAGTGTTGCCTAAGTTTGAAACAAAGGCCCCTAAGAATGTAAGTGTAAAGTTTTTATAACAAAAGACGTTTTTGGTTTTCTCTACCTGCTTAGGTTGATTCTCACTATTATTTTCTTCTTCGATAATTGTTTCATTTTCCATAGCGAATCCTCCTAAGTGTTGCCTTTAATCTATCTCAAAAAATATGATTATTGCAAGCAATTCTAGTTTGAATATTCGCTACTATCGGTTGCAAAGCAAATATAGAAAAAGGCTGGCCATCAGCCAACCTTTATAATTGATTCAATTGCAGATCTAACTAAACTACTTAAATCTTATTCAGAATAGGTATAGTTAATTTTCTTTTCAGTTGTTTTAACAGATTTTAAATCTGTGGTTTTGTTGTATCTATAAGTAACTAAACCATCGGCACCATACTTATATTCTAATTTGATTTGTTCATCATCCGTTTTGTATTCAGCAGTAATGCGATAAGCATCGCCCTTGGCATAGAATTTGAATAAATCGTTAACATCTTTATCCACTAAAGCAGCAGCAACTTCACAAGCCTTAGCATCACTAACGACATCTAATGTTTCAGTGAGTTCAACGTCGGTAACGCCAAGAACGCTCTCGGTGTATTTCCATTCGCCATCTTTGTAAGTATAGTTTCTGATTGATTTTTCGCCATCTTTATCGATTTCGGCACTGCCTAAACCAGCGATCATATCGCAACCCATTAAAGCGAATGTTGATAAAGCGGTTAAACCAAATAATAAAATCTTTTTCATAGTAATCCCCTTTTCTTGTTTCTACATAAAATGATAATACAATACTTTGTAAAATTTGTTAAATATAACAAAATAGTTGGTGCAAAAAATTGAAATAAAAAGGCCGACATAGTCAACCTTGTTTTATTTTAGTCTTTTTGTTGGAAGACATTAGTGGTGATGTAATCAACACCCATGTCCTCTAATTTTCTAAGCATCTTCTCATCATCCACAGTCCAGACATTAACTTTAAGATTCTTTTTGTGGAAGATATCAACGAGATCTTGTGTTAATAATCTATCTTCAATATCGATATCCATTTTGAAGAACTTTGCCCACTTATAAAGCATCTTGTAGTGGCCTTCTTCTAATAGAAGCTGGAGATGCACTCTTTTGTGGTATTTATTTCTTAGCTTAATAAGTGGCCAAGGATAGAAAGCAATGAATGTGACGTTCTCTAGCCCCATATATTCATCAATATATTTGGCGAGCTTCTTTAAATACTTACCTTTTGGGTTTTTAGGCTTGAATTCAATGATAGGGCGCTTGCCACTTTCCTTACAAATCTTTAAATAATCTTCAAAAAGCGGAATATAAGCCTCTTTATCATCTTGTTCGTTATCTAAGTGCAACTTGATAACTTCGTCTTTTGTCATGTCTTGGATGACGTATTTTTGCCCATTGCTTAAGAAGTCTGGGTCATGGTGAACAACCCAATAGTTGTCTTTGGTTAAATGAATATCAGTTTCAATACCAAAGAATTCACCTTTTCCCGCTTCTTTAAAGGCATTTAATGTATTTTCAAAGTATTTATCGTGCTTACCACGATGCGCGATACATAATGGTTTCATATTTTATTATTCTTCAGCTTCTCCTAAAGCTTCTAAACCTTTTGCAAATTTTGTCTTTGTGGTTTTAACGTTCTTCACAAAGAAGAAAACCACTAAGGAGATAACAATACAGACACCAGCATACACTGGTAAGAATCTCCAGTCAAAGCCATCAATGAATAATAATGAACCCAAGGCAATTGGAGTGATAGTTTGCGCGGCCATACTAGCGGCGTAATAATAACCAGTGAATCTACCAATCTTCTTACTATTACATAATTCAACAACCATTGGGAAGGAGTTAACGTGGACTAAGGACATACCAAAGCCTTTAATTAACCAAATGATATATAACCAAACTGGAATTGAACCATGTGGTAAACCAGCGGTGAATGTTAATAAAGCCCAGATGAAATAGCTACCTAAGGTTAACGCTAAACCACCAAATAGTGTCCATTTACGGCCAATCTTACTTGCGATAATGCCACCAACTGCAAAACCAACGACGCTGCCGACACCACCCAAGATAGTTAGGATCATCGTGCTTGTGCTTTCGGAATGTGTACCATAGATAACATAGTTATTAAGGAAGGTGGAAATACCATTATCCGCCATAAACCAGAAGAACTCAGCGCCTAAGATAAGGAATAACATAATCTTATTAGCCTTACTTAATGGCTTATCATCATCAACTTTATCCGCGGTTTCACTAACGGCTTCGCCTCTCGCTAATTCATCTTTCATTTCATCTCTAATCTTGTTTTCTTTCACAAGGATGAATAAGACAACCGCGCTAACGAGCATTAAAACAGAAGCCACAAGGAATGGTCCCATAACTGCCCAAATGTTGTTATAAGCCCAGGTGTGTGGTTTGTATAAACCTGCAACCCATCCTTTATCAGCATTAGTCTCTTTGGCGACTGCAGTTCCTAAGTATTCACTCAAAACGAATACTAAACCAACGACTGTGGCGAAAGCGCCACCGATATAGCCCATAATATTGATAATACCATTTGCCTTACTACGTAATGGTTTTGGGGTGATATCTGGCATTAAAGCAACAGCAGGGTTTCTATACATCATGGCGAATAAGACAACAACCGCCATCATAATGATGACACCAGCTAATTGATTGAAATGGAATAAAACAGGAATAAATGGGAAAGCGATAGAGCAAACGAATGTACCGACTAAGATATATGGCATACGTTTACCAATCTTGGTGTTTGTTTTATCTGATAAATGACCAAATACTGGCATTAAGATTAACGCAGCAATGTTATCAATAGCCATCATAATACCAACAGGGTATTGGACTTTCCTGATGATATCGCCACATTGGGCAATAGCCTCAGGAGTATTAATTTGACGGAGTGTTTCGTATTCTGGATAGAATGCTTTAGCGAACATTTCACTTAAAAATGTTGGGCACCATAAGTCATAAACTTGCCATAAAAGCAAAATTCCAAAGAATGCAAAGCCAATTAAAAATGTACGTTTGTAATTCAACTTAAACGTAGATTGATTCTGAACAGTTTGTTCCATAATTACCTATCTTTCTGCGTTAATAATAACGCTTTCATCCAATAGCAAGTTAAGTCCTAAACGACTTTTTGTCAACCTTTTTATAAATAAAAGGACTATAATAGTGACGAGGTTACATATATGAACAATAAATTTAAAAGTATTAGGATCACTGATAATTTTTACCAGTCTTCCAGTTTCTTTCCAATGCCATTAACTTTGATTGGCACACTTAATGAAGATGGTACTTTAACTTCCTATGGTGCCTATTCATTAATCTTTCCTTACTATATCGCTGGTAAGAAGTTCTACGCGATGATATTAGAGTGCCGTAACACATCTAATACTGCGAAAGGTTTATTAAGACATAAGAAATGCACAATTAATTTCTTACCATATAGTAAAAAGAACTTTGCTCAACACGTCGACTGTGGTTTCCCAGGTGATACCCCAGAAGAAAAGATGAAAAACTTTAGATTCACTCCAGTTGATGGTTTATCACAAGATGAACATCCTGAAGAAAAATATCCAAAGATTCTCGATGAAGCGCTGCAAGTATTTGAATGTACATGGATGAGTGAATTAGATAACGCCCAAGATGATCCAGTCTTAGAAGATTATGATGGCTATAAATATCATGACTTCAATGGTATTACTTCTAAATTCGGCGCTCACTTCATCTTAAGAATCGATCACATCCTCATTAAAGAGAAATACTATAACTCCATCATCAATGGTGCTACTCGTAGTAATTACTGCCCATTACCAACTAACTGGGGCTATAGAGATAGTAAATACTTCTGGTGTTCTGACTTTAAGAAACCAGACGCTATTGCGATTCCAAATAGAGAAGTTGATATCTCCTCTGTTAGATATGCCGCGGATAGACTCAATACTGATGTTAAGTTCACCGATGCCGCACTTAAAATGCTTGTCAAAGTGCCACGTCCATTCTTAAAGCTCGTATTAAACGGCTGTGTGGACTGGGCTAATAAGAACGGTAAAAAGGTCATTGATGAACCGGAAATGAAGGAAATCAATGATAAGCGTTCACAAGAAAAGAAAGCCAAAAAATAAGAGGACTTAGTCCTCTTTTCTTTTATCTTGTCTGATAGCGATGAATAATAAATTCGATGATCAATATGAAAGCTTCCACGAGAAGTGAAATGCCGATGAATATGAAGTGGTGGTCTAAAGCTTCAACATTCTTTGTGATTAAGAAGACGGAGAATATCGCTTCAGTAACACAGAGAATAATAATGACAATATTAAGGAATGGTTGTTTAAGAATGTTATAACCAGCATTAGCGATTTTAATGACTTGGAAAGCAATGCTACAAATACCCCAAATAACACACGTGGTCGCTAATTCCATATCAATTGCCATGATTAACACACCAAGAACCATTGATAATCCCGCGACAATTGCGTTAGGTATATTACGTAATTTTCCAAGCATTTTAAGTGAGAGGAATTCAACCATCTCGGTTGCGCCTATGGCTAAGACAATTGAACCAATAAATGATTTATTAAGTTCTATGTCTGGATAACTAAGGAAAGTTAAAATGGTCACACCAATGATGATATTGCTTAAAATCGTTACAATCTCGAGGATGATATGAAGTGTGCCACTCTTTCTCATAATTCTATGGTAGTCCTTATTTTAAAAACCTTCAAAGTTATCTTTTAATAATTTCTAAAACGATATCAATCATCGTGTTGAAATCTTGGATACAAAGATATTCAAAACGGCCGTGGTGGTTTTTGGCTCAATACCAAGTTTTCTAAGAGCCGCTTCTGCTTTCTTCGCTGGACGTGGATCTTTATCAACATATGGTTTCATATTCTCGTATTGCTCAGAGATTTCCACTTTGATTTTGGCTTTTGGATATTTGGCGGATAATTCATCTCTAATTTGATAAATCTTAGCGTCTAATTCCTCTAAGGCTTTTCTTGAGAAGTTTCTTAAGATAGCGACAAATTCAACTTGTTCACTAGTGCCATTAACTGAAGTTAAATGCCAATATCCTTCATCAGCGTAGAATGGTGTTTCCTTTTGTGGAAGCATACTAATGAATTCCGCTTGTAACTGAAGAGCGTTAATTAAGGTATTCTTACCTTCACCTGGGTGGACTGAAACGCCATCAATCTTCACTCTTAATTGTTGGGCGTTGAAGTTTTCAGTATCAATGCTATTAACTGCGCCACCATCAATAGTGAAGGCATAATCAGCACCCATCTTCTCTAAAGAGAAATGCTTTGGACCTTCACCAATTTCCTCATCAACAGTAAAAGCGACCGCTAATGGATGATGTTTGAAATCAGGATGTTCTTTAATATAATCAAGCACCGCCATAATAATAGCGATACCAGCTTTATCATCAGCGCCTAATAATGTATTACCATCGGTAACGACTAAATCTTTACCGATAAATTGCTTCATGTGTGGGAATTGATTTAAGGAAATACGATATTGATCATTTAAGATGATGTCATTGCCATCCCATTTAGTAACGATACGAGGATTAACATTCTCATCAGTGACTTCTAAAGCGGTATCAACGTGGCTATTTAAACCAATAACATCACCTTCACCATTAAGGTGGGCATAGACGATACCATATTCATCCATATAGGCATCTTCTAAACCTAATTCTTTTAATTCTTTAACTAAAAGACGGCTAAGATTCTTCTGCTTTTCAGTAGAAGGAGTGGTGCCTGTATTTTCATCAGCTTGTGTATCAATCTTCGCGTAGCGGATAAATCTTTCAATATTCTTGTCCATAAATCTTCTCCCTTGAATGCCAATATTATATATGTCCCTCTTGAAACATAGTATCTTTTTCTTTTCTAAGAAAACAAATCTCTATAAAATGAAAGCATGGTTGAAGAAATTGAAATTAAAAGAAAAAACTATCAAGTCGTCGAACAAATCAGTGATCACTCATTCAAAGTAGAAAGAAAAGGCAAATATTATTTATTAAAAAAGTTTGATGATGATCCAGAAGGCTTTGAGAAGTTTGTTGATTGTGAGCATCGCTTAAGAGTTTCTGGTGTTAGCAATCCTAAATGCTATTTATACGATAAGAAACTCAGATGGGCCATCCTTGAATATATTGAAGGTGAAAACTGCTTTGGTATGCTACAAATTGCCCCTCTTCCAGAACAAGTCTTAGAACTTATGTTCAAAGCCTATTGGTACGCAAGAACCGATAGAATGGCGTTGGACATGAAACCAGATAACTTTGTCTATGCTGATGGCAAGCTATACTATATGCCATTTAAATATGAAAAGTTTGTATCTAACGACAAATTTGTCCAGCAAGACATTCGCTTATGGTTCTTTACAAAAGAATTCGTTAAGTATTGCCATGATAAGGGAATTGATGTCGATCAATCACAATTAAAGAGTGATTACGAAACTAATAAAAACATCGCTTTAATGACAGTTAAGTATTATAGATAAGAGGTTAAAAGAATTTATGGAAAACAAAGTCCTTAAAATCATCAAGTCTCGTGTGAGCTGTAGAGCTTATAATGATAAGAAAGTTTCACTCAAGAAAGCCTTAGAAGTCGCTGAAGCTGGTAAATACGCTCCTAGTGGTAAGAACAGACAAATCGCTAACATTTACGTTGTTAATAGCAAGAGATACGTGGAAAAGTTAAGGACGTTATCGCTAAATGAACTCAATCGTGACTGTATGTATGGCGCTAAAACAATCCTTATCGTTGGTGCTCCTCGTGAAGATGCCTTCACTGATAAAGATTGTTCTTGCATCTTAGAAAATATGTTCGTGGCCGCTCATGCTTTAAAGATCGATTCTTGTTGGATTAATCAATTTGATGATTTATTCAATACCAAAAATGGGTTAAAAGTTAAAAAGGCTTTAGGCATTCCAGAAGATTATAAAATCGTTGGCAGCTGTATCCTTGGCTACGCTAAAGATCCAGAGTCATTACAGGTCAAAGATAGAAAAGAAGACTTTATTAAAGTTCTTTAATGCAAACACGCGCATTCGTAAGATTGTCATACGCAAATAGCAAGTTTACAATCATTGCGAAATGCAAACACGCGCATTCGTAAGATTGTCATACGCAAATAGCAAGTTTACAATCATTGCGAATGCTTTTTTGTTGTAAAGTGGATATGTACATATAGGAGAGTTTTATAATGAAAAAAGTAGTTACTAATCCCTACTTACCAAATTTTGAATACGTCCCAGATGGTGAACCACATGTTTTTAACGGACGTGTTTATGTTTATGGTTCCCATGACCGTTTCGGTAGTAGCGGTTTCTGTCTAAATAATTACATCACCTGGTCCGCTCCAATTGATGATTTATCTGATTGGCGTTATGAAGGCGTTATTTGGAAAAAGACAGATGACCCATTAAATAAAACAAAAACCCAATTCTATGCTCCTGACGTTTGCCAGGGTCCAGATGGTAGATATTATATCTATTATTCTCCAGCACCTGGCTTTACAAAAGGTTCTTGGGTTATTCGTTGTGCTGTTGCTGATTCTCCAGCCGGCCCATTCAAATTCCACGGTAAAGTTGATTTATCAAAATGGCAAAAGAGCTATGCTCCATTTGACCCAGCAGTCTATGTTGAAGATGGCCACGTCTATCTCTATTATGGTTCCGCTTTGTTCTATCCTGTCTTAGGCTTAAGCGCAAAGAAGATCCTCGGTGGTGCGGTTGTTGAACTTGATCCAAAAGACATGGTAACAGTTATTACTGAACCAATTACCACAGTCCCATCTATTCAATGTGACGTTAACAAAGAATACGGCATTCACGCTTTCTTCGAAGCGAGCTCAATGCGTAAATTCAATGGTAAATATTACTTCATCTATTCTTCACAAGCAGGTCACGAATTATTCTACTGCATTGGTGATACACCAAAAGGTCCATTTAGAAAAGGTGGACGGTTCTATGGTGGAAGTTAATGGTCATTATTACGTCTTCGCTCATAGACAAACAAATAAATGTCAATTCTCCAGACAAGGTTTCGCTGAAGAAATCTTCATGGAAAAAGATGGTTCCTTCAAACAAGTTGAAAGAACATCCCAAGGTTTATATGGCAAGCCATTACCAGGTGAAGGTGAATACTTCGCTTCTATCTGCTGTGGCTTAAGAGCCAAGAATGGTAATAGATTCTATGGTGTCTTCAAATCAGGCCATGGTAAAGAACCATTCTTAACCCAAGAAGGCAAAGATAGAGAAGAAAATCCAAACCAATACGTTAAGAACTTCAATGATGGTTGCTCCATCACCTATAAATACTTCGACTTAAAGAAAACCAAATCATTTGGTATTAAGTTAGATGGTAAAGCCCAAGGCAAACTCATCATGAAGTATGGTGAAAAAGAAGCCGCTCAAGATATCAACGTTAATGGTGAAGCAGTGATCGAATTCCCAATTGAAAAAGGCGGCGAAAAAGATCAAGTTACATTCGTCTACGAAGGTAAAGGCGCTCTCAATTTAAGAAAACTTATCCTTAAATAATCATTATCAAAGCATAAGAAAAGTTCGGCTTTAAAACCGAACTTTTTTATATTTTTAAAAGTTTGTTATAGTTTTTCAATTTCTTTCTTCAAGAATTCGTCAACTTCTTTTTCTGTGAATAATCTCTCTTTTTCGGATAATTCACCTTTATGCAATTCACACATCAGAATAAGGAGTTTTCTCATACGCCCATATTCGTTTTCATCAGCGATGTCTCTGATGATGTAACGACCTCTGCCATTAACAGTAAGGTACACCGGCGTGCCTTCTGAAACATGCTCGAGGACTGTGTTGTAGTTTCTTAAGTCGGAT
>CACWSI010000043.1 GCA_902763555.1 uncultured Erysipelotrichaceae bacterium
ACTTTGAAATATTCTTCACCAACAGTAGTATCACCAAGTTTTGCACTGATTGTGAAATCATGTAACCATTGGCTAGCACTAACTGGTTGATATGTTTTAGCGTCTAATACTGTTAAAGCTGGTTTAACATTGAATGGGTTATCATCACCAACTTTATATGATTGTGTATGATCATAGAAACCATCATCATTCTTTTCATCTTTGGCTCTACTTTGTTCAAATAAGACAAATTCATGTTTAGCAGAAACGTTAGATAAAATAACGTTATCCTTAACTGTTACTTTACAAGTAGCAGAAATACTAGCGTTTTTCTTACTCTTAACAGTGATGTTAGCCACACCAATCTTTTTAGCGGTGACTACACCGTTATCAACACTGGCAATAGTATCATCATCACTACTCCATTCCACTTCTTTATCAGTGGCGTTAGTTGGAGTGAACGAAACAGTTAATGTTTCTTTAGAATTTAATAAAATGCTTGTTTCAGTTTTGTTTAACTTAATGGATGTTAAGTCAATAATAGAACCTGAACTTGATGGTTTAGAAGTGCTTTCAGAAGAACCACTGTCGGAACTACTGATTGAACCACTATTACTATTTGAGCTTGAACTTGTAGGATCACTTGGATTACAAGCTACAACACTTGTTAATGATAGTAATGTAACTAATAACGTACTTAATTTGGCTTTTTTCATAACAAAGACCTCCTTTGTTAAGTCGCTCAATTATCATAACCAATAAATATTTTTTTACAATATCTTTTAAGATAAGAGCGGACTAACGAATGTAATGCAAACTTTGAGTTTTATTTGTGTACCAGGATTTGTGGCGGACACAAAGAATGGTGTTGATAAAACTGTCTCTAATTCGCCGGTTAACGTGATTAAAGCGAAGTTTTTTTCAACATTTGGATTTGTTTCGTGTGTGTCAATTTTGAAAGAAGTATCACTTTCATCCTTGGTAAATTTGATGTCTGGATAGGTGCAATTATCCGGTTTAATATTTGCTTTAATTCTAACACTATCCCCACTTTTGTAATTCTTATAGACAAAGTAATAATTGTACAAAAGTTCACCTGTATCAGGGTCAACAGTGTCTTTTGACATCTCTGTTCTATTATCAGGATCAATAATCTCAATACTTTCTGGATAGACTTCTGGATTATAGTTTCTGATGGAGTGGCCTAAAAGACCAATCACGAAGAAGGAAACGATGTAGACAAGGACGAGTAACAATATTGTTGATTTCTTCATCTTATTTCCTCCTATTTCTCATAATAGAACGCTTGTATCTTCTTAACGAAGAGATATAAGAATCCGGCGAATAGCACTGTTGCGATAATTAATAATCTCACAAAAGCGGATATGTAATTACCGTGTAATGTCGTAGATTCCACAAGCATAAAATAAAGGGCAATTGTAATGATAAATGAACCAACAAAGGCCATAATTGTGGCTTTAGCCTCATTTGGATTATTGAAATCACTACCGGTTGTGGCATAGACCTCATTTTGTGGATTCATGATATCTTGCGCCGCACTATAGAAGATGTGAGCGTATTGAATCAATAACACTGACACACTAAATAAGACGGCTATTAGTACCCCTAATCCGCTAAAATTCGCAAAAATAATTGAACAAGCCACAATTGATGGGACACAGAATAATAAGTTAAAATGGGACACAGAATAATAAGTTAAACAATAGTTTACTGGCTAAAGGAATAAATGGGTTAACAGGATTACTCTTTGTTAAATAAGCTGTTCTACCTTCTTTAGAATATAAGGTCGCAACTGTGGAGTTACTCGCTAATAAAGGAAGAATAGTTAATAAGACATTAACCGCAATAGCGATGTTATCGCCTCTCATAGAGGTGGAAATCGCTGAAATCACACGGTCCATAAATAACAATAAAATAGGAATAATAATATATATCGCGATATATGAACCAGAGATATCAAAGTCTCTAAATGATAACTTAAATTCCTTATTAGCGAAGGTAATGTATTTCTTATGTCTCACATTCTTTTTAGCCGCTAACTGTGGGTTCTTATCAAATTCAAAGGTCTTATAAACCATCTTGAAATAGACTGGTCTAATAACAAGGAAGGCAAATAATGTTAATAAACCAATAGCCCCAATAGCGATTAATATTTTAAGGAAAGTTATACCAGTTAATTGATAGTGATATCCACTACTACATGATTCACCAAAGAAAAGACGTGAATAGTAATTAATTGGATAAACATATTTATCAAAAGTAACGATAAAGTTTTCAAAACCATTGACCATGGATGGCCACTGTCTATCTAGATCAATATCTTCTGGAATTAAATTAATTAATCTAACAACAATAAAGATAAAAGCGGCGACCGCTAAGGTGACAATAATTAAGTCGAATATTTGATTACGTTTAAATAAACGATAAACATACATGAATGGAATAGAAATAAGGGAGGCTAAAAGGACTTGGATAATAACAAATAAGAGAGTTGGAATAATCATCCAAAGAATTGTTAAAGCACTTAATTCACTGCCTTTAAAGCCAATCGTTTCAAATAATAAGAAGCCAAAAACACCAGGAACTAAGATATTCACCGTTTTCCTTAATTCATAGAAGAAATAAACGAATAATTTAGAGAAGAATAACTTATTAGCATTAACTGGGAGAGTAATCAATACTTTATTATCATCCGAGAGATATAAGGACTTAGTTAAGTTATAAGTTGAAGAGAATAAACTCAAGACGGTGATAACCGTTAAGAACATCGTAAATAACGGTAAGACGTCTTGATATTTAGAAATAAAACCAACTGAAGTTAGGGCATATAAAATAGCGAAAGTAACCGCTGCCACAATGGCAAACTTCAAGATGCCAAAAACAATTGATTGGATTAAAGTCTTTTTAGACTTCAACCATGACATATCAATTTTGTCTTTGAGTTGGAATAATGTCAGTTGTAATAGTTGTTTCATTATTTACCTTCAACTTTAGTGGTGTTATCACCAATTGTCTCTAAATAGAACTCTTCTAGTGAACGACCACTATTTTCGATATCTTTTAAAGATAACTGGGCTTGGATTTCTCCGTGTTTGATAATAGCAATTCTATCGCATAGCTTTTCAACGATATCAATTAAGTGAGAGGAGAAGAAAACGATATTGCCTTTAGAAGCATGTTCTCTCATACACTCTTTCACTTGATAAATGGATGTTGGGTCTAAACCTGTTAAAGGTTCATCTAAAATCCAAACCTTTGGATCATGGACTAACGCGGCAATAATTGTCACCTTTTGTTTCATACCATGAGAATAGGTTTTGATTTTGTTATCAATTGAATCTTTTAATTCAAATCTTTCAATATATCTAGATAAGCGTTCGTTTCTATCTTCTTTAGAAACTTCATAAATATCAGCGATATAGTTAAGGTATTCTCTACCGGTTAAGTTTTCATATAAAGCGTAATGGTCAGGAACAAAACCAATTAATGCTTTAGCGCCCACTCCTTGTGTTCTAACATCATAGCCACAGACAGAGATGGAACCTTCAGTAATTGGCTGAATACCAACGATAGATTTAATACATGTGGATTTACCCGCACCATTAGGGCCAAGGAAGCCAAATACTTCCCCACCTTTAACGGATAAGTTTACATTTTTAGCAGAATAGTAGTTATTTAAACCATACTTCTTTGAGAAATTCTTTAGCTCTAAACTAATACCAACATTTTCATCCATAGGTTTATCTAAGCTCCTTCCATTTAACGCCGACTTAAGGGCGAGTTTATCAATACGAATACCTTTCAATCTGTAATGTAATGCTTTATGTGAATCAGCGATATCAAACATCAACTGATATACAAACCAAATACCAAATCCTATTAATGCATAAACGACATAATAGATCAGTTGATAGACAATATGCATGGTCATCGTGCGACCATTAATTGTGAATGTGATAACTAAGTTATTAAAGATGTTCTCCGCCCATTTACCAAGTTTTTCCGCGATAAATGTCGAGTTAATAAAGAAATAGTCAGTGCCACTTATAGTGCCTACAGGTGTAACCACACCTTCTAAACCAGTGAAGATGGTATTTAATGTAAGGACAATTACAAAGTAGACAAAGAACCAAATAGAAGAGAAACCAAACTGTTTTAGTTTTGGTCTTTCAAATTCATATAAGGCGACGCCTAATAAAGGCATCATATAAGCACAGCAGTGATTGATCCAGAAATACCAAATATTAGGATTAAACACTAACATTGATTCAGTATAGTTAGGCATTAGCATTGCTAAAACCGCACCAAAGACATTAATAAAATAAGTGAAATAGAATAAACGTTTAGTCCTAAAGATATAGCAGATAGGGATTAAAATCATCGCTAAATTACATAAATGTAACGGCCAATCCCATGGTCTAAGAATAACATCGTATTTATGACCCACCAGGTAGGAGATTAATGTTCCTAATGAGATAAACACTAAAGAGTAATGAATCTTATCTTGGTGAGCGCTTCTTAAGCAGAAATAGATGCCTAATGGAATAACAATACATGAACCATATAAGAAAATACGGTGAATGACATTGAAATCAATAACGACTCTGCCTATTGGACCCATACCAAAGAAGAAGTTTGGCATAAAGCATGGCATGGTGAAGATGTTGATAAGAACACTAAAGGCAATTACTTCAGGATAAGAATGCTTAGATATTTTTACTTTGAAATCTTTCGCTAAATAGAAAATAGCAAAGGATAATAAACCACCTATTTCAATAGGAAGCATAATTGATAACACACTAGTGTGATTATCTCCTTGCATCATCATAATCATTGGATGTAATGAGATAGCGGACACTAGTAAGATTGGTAATGCCACATATTTAGTGTAGAACTTCGCAGTTTTGAAATATGACCAAGGTCTAAGTAACACCATTAACATTGCTGTGACTTCAAGCCACATACATAAATTACCAATGGTATTTAAAAAGCCATTCATTGGCCCACCAAAGGAACCAAAGAACACAAAATTAGCGTCCATGAATTGCACGTCTTTATAAGACATAAATCTCACAACAAAAATCGCCATTAAAACAAAGGCCATTATTCTTTCAACAATGAGCTTTTGAAGTTTAGGGAATTTATAGTGAATCAAGAGTATTGTCCCTAGGAATATGAGTAATGTAACGGCGAAGATTAAATAATACATAGCGCGCCTTATATTTTAGCAAGTTTATTTTTTTATGCAAATTTCATAAAAAAATCCCCGCAATAATCGAAGAAAATTGCAGGGAATATTTTTAAATGTTAAATGTTATTTATTATTTGCCATTAAGCCTTGGATGTATTCAACTTCAACAGCGGCATCTAGTCTTGGGAAGAGTTGATCTTTTTTCTCAACTTTTAAGCCAGAAACGATACCGTATTGCTTAATTTTGTCATAATTGAGTAAATCACCACTGACACCTAATTGGTCAAATAACTTATCAGAAGCGGTCACTAAGACTGGCTTCATAAGCATACCAGCGACATATAAGGAATTGGCTAAGTGAGTCATAACTGATTCGAGATTGCTTCTCTTTTCTGGATCTTTAGCTAAAGCCCAAGGTTCAGTTTCATCAATATATTTATTGGCTCTATTCACTAATTCATTAACTTGTGCGATAGCGTCGGTAATCTTTAAGTCATCCATTAATCTTTCATAAGATTCAATAGTTAACTTTGTTAAATCTTCTAAATTGCCATCAACTTCATTGATGCGACCTTTATATTCAGGAACATAGAAACTGTTCTATTTAATAGGTTACCTAACGCATTAGCGAGGTCTTGGTTAATTCTTTCAACGAATAATTCTGGCGCAAAGCTACCATCGCTACCGAAGTTGATTTCTCTTGTTAAGTAATATCTAACTGCATCAACACCATAACGTTCCACAAGTGGATATGGATCAACAACATTACCTTTAGATTTACTCATCTTAGAATCTTTCATCATTAATAAACCATGAACGAATTCTCTATCTGGTTTTCTTAAACCTAATGATTCTAAGAACATTGGCCAGTAGATGGCGTGGAATCTAGTGATATCTGCGCCTAAAATGTGAATAGTTTCACTTTCAGGATCTTGCCAGAACTTATTAAATAATTCTGGATGATCACTATCATAACCTAAAGCGGTAATGTAATTGGTTAATGCATCTAACCAAACATAGATAACATGTTTTGGATTTTCTCTAATTGGGATACCCCAAGAGAATGATGTTCTAGAAACACATAAGTCATCTAATCCTGGTTTAATGAATGTATTAATCATTTCATTCTTACGAGATTCAGGCACTAAGAACTTTGGATTTTCATCAAAGAATTTCATTAAGCTATCAACATATTTGCTGGTCTTAAAGAAGTATGCTTCTTCTTCCGCCATTTGGACTGGTCTACCACAATCAGGACAAAGATGATCTGGACCTGCTTGTGTATCTGTCCAGAATGCTTCACATTCTTTGCAG
>CACWSI010000044.1 GCA_902763555.1 uncultured Erysipelotrichaceae bacterium
GTACTTAAGAGTTGCTTTCTTATCTCTAGGCTTGCCAGAGTTCACCATCTCTTCATGTTCTTGAACTTTTTTCTCTAATTCTTTGTTTGGCATATCTAAGAAATTATACCACAAAAAAAGACTATTGAGAAATACAATCAATAGTCTTGAAAATACACGTGTTTTTACGCGTTAGAAAGGCTAGTTACCTTACCCATAAAGATAGGGATTCCTTCTTTAGTGGTCACTGCATAAGCGAATGGGCGGTCTAATTTAAATCTAACTGGTTCTTCAGGAATACCAGCCTTTGATACAACAATGATTGTATATGCCGCGCCTTCAGCGCCTTTATTATTTGTTTCAAATCCCGCTTCATGCTGAGCTTTTGAAATATAGCCTCCATCAAATTTTGGGAAATTAGCACATCCTGGCTTAAATGGTGTTTCAATGCCTCTGTCTATAAACATATCAACTAAATTGAATATGCTTCTTACTTTGAACTGGGGAATAGTATATTCAACTGTGCCTTTTTGGGTGATACCACTGGCGTTTTCTGGTATTCCAACTTTATCCAATGGAAGGGCTAATAGATTATCTAAAGCGGTTCTATCATCTAATACCTTAGCGTAATCAGTATCAACATTTGGTAAAAGCATTCTAAACTCTAAGTCATGTTCAAATGGAAGAGAAGAAATCACATACCCGTCTCCAGTAAAATAATATGAATCTTCTAACTTTGTTTCCATATATGTGACTTTAGTGGAAGTTGCATCAAGATTAGCGAAATTGCCTTGATAATTAAGTTCTTCTTTGAATTCATTAACCCAAGCAGATTTAAGATAAACAGTATTGATAAGTGCATAAATAGCACTAGCGAGCATTTCTTGGAAATCTTCACCTTTGACGTTGAGATAATGTTTAGTTTTATCATTTATCCAATCTGCCACTTCGTTATACATATTTGGTAAATCGCCTTGATAAGCTTCAGCGAAATAATAGTCTTGAAGTGTTTTTAAATAATCCTCATGGATTGTTGAATTATCGTCAGCCCAAAATGATTGAGAAATATTTAAATAAGTATTCTTTTTAGTGTCATTAATCGCTGATCTTAATAAAGCGCTTTTGATTTCATCAAGATGATTGAATGCTTCTTCATCGTAATGGAGTAATTCTCCTAATTCTTTCTTAGTTTCTCCTTCTGCAGCGTCATAGGCCATAGAGAAACATGTAGCGATAGACATTGGTGAGAAGACTGGATTCTTATCTTCACCACCATTTGCTTGTTGGAAGAAATCAAGAGAGAACTCTTTTAAAGAATCAATATAGCCTTTATTAAGTTCTTTAGTTTGAACGGTATTAAAAGCTTTATTTGGTTTATTTAACGCAAATTTATTAAGTTTAGCTAAGCTTGCTTGATTAGCGCATGATGTCAAGATGAGTAAAGGGGCAATCGCCATCATTATTTTTTTCATACTATTTTCACCTCTCACCTATTAAGACGATTATAAAATGAAAACATGCTAAAAGAAAAAGATTACCGATCGGGGGACCAGTAACCTTTAAAAAGGGAGACTCTATTGCTAAAGAGACAATAGACAATTTTAGTTTAGCGCATTTTTATCTGTCGGCATAGATAACAAATGTTAATCTTTGTAATGCGCTGAGGGAAGAGGCTTTTTGTTCGCCTCTCATGTATAAGACGTTTAAGCCGACAATTTTTGCTAAGAAAAATTTTTTATCTATATTATTTAACATCTCTTTTCTTAAATAAGCAAGCACCTCCGAAAAAGAATGCTGCAGAATATGCTAAATTGCTAGCAATCCCACTATAGAAAGTGAAGTCATCCATCGTTGCAATTGCTTTCACCTTTTCGCCTTCATCAACTATAACACTATCTGTGGCTGAAAGGCCATATAGAGGATTGAGGCACTTGAAGACATTGCCAATGGCCTGCACAGTATCGTTTGTTGGTTTAAAATCCGCCACTTCTTTTGCAGCTTCAGCAATTGCATCAGCATCTCCGTATTCTTGAGCCATAGCTAATGCTTCTTCGTATCCATTCATCATTTCTTTATTAAAGTTAACGATGGTGCTCACAATCATTGCAATAAAGTAGAGACCATAGACAGCAACAATCACTAATGGAATGGAAGGGCCTAATGATCTAAATACTGTGGCAATAAATACAGAGAAACTAATGAGTGTGGTATAAACTAGCAAAGATAGAATGACAAACTTAACAATGTATTCTACAGTCGCAGCGCTAAATCCAGTGCCTAAAAAAGTTACGACATTGACATCGAAGCCACCAGCGATTGTGCCGAATATTGTTAAGAATCCGACATAAGCAAATAAGAGCGCTGCACCTAAGATAAGACCAGAAATATAAAGTGAGGCATAGATCTTAAGCTTTGAATGGCCTGCAATAATTTTGTTTCTAATTGTGCCTTGTGTAAACTCTAAACCTACGAATATAGCAATGTTAATTGGAATGGCGATACCGTAGTTTTGAGCTGGATTTAGTGACATTGTTAACATGCCATGTCCAGTCAACAGCTTGATGTCTTCCATATTCAACATTAAATCTGCCACTAAGAGGACAACGGAGAGTATTAAGGCAATACTACAGCCAACAATGAGAGTAATTCTAAATGCAAGGTCTTTAGACATCCTATAGAAGAAGGCTTTTAATAAACGAGACATATTATTTGCCCTCCTTAATAAGATTTAAATAGTAATCTTCAACTGATTCCTCAGCAGAATTAATAGCTGAAATATTAACACCAGCGCCGACTAAACACGTCATAACGTCTTGGATTTTGACGTTATCATAGATTTGAATTTCACCACAAGGTGAGACTTTATAATCATGAATGTTAAGTTGCTTTAAAGCTTTTTCTGCTTCTTCTAACTTATCGACTTTCACCATTAATGATTTACGGCATCTTTCTTTTAATTCTTGAGCAGTAACTTCTTCAAGAATCTTGCCATGAGAGATAAAGCCATAACAGGTAGCAATCTTTTCAAGTTCAGAAAGAATATGAGAAGAAATTAGAACAGTAATGCCGTCTTTTTGATTCAATTCAACCAATAAATCTCTTAATTCGGCGATACCTTCTGGGTCTAAACCATTCATTGGTTCATCTAAGAACATTAATTTTGGTTTGCTGACTAACGCTAAAGCGATACCTAACCTTTGACGCATACCGAGAGAAAAGTTACTAACTTTTTTATTCTCAACATCATGGAGATGAACTTTCGCTAATAATTCATCTCTTTCTTTTTCTGTTAATTCAATACCTGTATAAAGTTCAAAATAACGGATGTTTTCTTTTGCGGTAAATGTTGGTACCAAAGATGTTTTTTCCACAATCGCGGATATATTTTTTCTTTTTTCGTAAATACGAGGGTCATTGTTTTTTAGACCGAATAATTCATATGTTCCAGATGTTGGTTCCGCTAAACCGGTTAATAGACGCATAATGGTTGTTTTGCCACTACCATTTTCACCGACAAAGCCATAAATGCTACTTTCTGGAATATGCATATTAACATGATCTATAACGAGCTTTTTGTTGTATGATTTGCAGAGCTCATTTGTTGTAATAAGGTCCATGTTACTTCCTCCTTCTACAATAATATACATTTTTATACATAGATATTCAATAATATTCGTTAAAATCGTTCTTACATCGTTGTATAAAACGATATTTTTAAGCATTTATCAAGACATATCCTATTATTTATATATAAGGAATAATAGAAAAACTACTGCATTGAGTAGTTATATAATTGATAATTGGTGCGGCTAGCAGGAATCGAACCTGTACGGGTTGCCCCACTAGATCCTAAGTCTAGCGCGTCTGCCAGTTCCGCCATAGCCGCATATAAATTAAAGGAGGGATTGTGTCCCTCCGATAATACTTAGTTGGTGCCGTCTATCGGAATCGAACCAACAACCTACTGATTACAAATCAGTTGCTCTGCCAATTGAGCTAAGACGGCAAATTTGGTGGACACTGTAGGGATCGAACCTACGACCTCTTCCGTGTGAAGGAAGCGTTCTCCCGCTGAACTAAGTCTCCAGCGCCTAAATAATATAACAAACTACGTTTTATTTAGCAATAAAATTGTGAACGCAATATATAGAATAGCGGTTATATTATTCTCTTACAAGTATTAAGACTTATTTTTCTTAGATATATTGATATTTTTTTGATTTTATATAGACATTTGAAACAAAAATTAGATAAGCAAAATCAAGCAAAAACTTCATTCCACGACAAAAACAACTATCAAATTATGTAAAAACCAAAAAATGATTTATAATCTAAATAGTTTCGAAACTAGTCCCGTTCTTAAGCATGCCGAACACGCAACAAGCTAGTTTACGACAGGACGCAACTGCAGCTACCTTGTGAGAAAGGCCGCTGCTTTTCTTTTTAAAATAGAATCTAGTGATTTGATTGTCTAATTTTTGAGTAAGCATTTGAGATACAGCAAGATATAAACATGATCTTAAAATGCCATTGCCTTTTCTTGTGATCGAATAATGCTCGCCATCATTAGTTCCTGATTGCAATATCGATGGATCTAAACCAATATATGCAACGAACTGTTTGGCTGTTTTAAATCTAGTATAATCACCAATCTCCGCTGACATCTGGATAAGAAGATTTGCTCCTATGCCAGGAACTGTTTTTAAAAGTTGATAAGCAGGGCTTTTTCTTAATAAATTATCGAGTTCTAAATTTATCTCTTCTATTTCTTTTTTAAGACTATTAATCTTGCTATAAGAACTAATCAAAGCATTCACATAATCAGATTTTTCATCAACACCAGAAACGCAATTAGATGCATAATCTTTAATCTTATAAGCTATATCAAATGCTCTATTTTTGGAAAAACGACCATTGTTCAATAAGATTTCTGCAACCATATTTACGCTTCTTCTTTTTATTACGTATGGATGCTTATAAGTTGAAATGATGATGTCACAAACTTTGCTGTCTGCATCAAAATATTCATCAAAACAAGGCCAAATTAAGTCGAGATACCTATGGTATACACCTCTTTGACGTACCATTTCTTCTCTTATGTCTCGTTTTCTTCTAGATAAAGATTTGATGTCGTTATTATCACTTTCAAATTTTCTGATGCATCTCGTGTAATAAACAGTTGCTATATTTAGACAATCTTTGGAATCCGTTTTAGTAACTCGGATTTGACTTTTTCTCACTTTCGCTGATTCTAAAGGCGATATTGCATAGAGATCTAATCCGAGAGTCCGAATATATTTCGCGATACATTCATGATAGATACCAGTAAATTCAAAGACGAATTTTGGTTTCTTATGAGCTTGTTTTTCTAATGATTTCGCTAATTCCTTTATTAGTTTCAAATCACTTTTTAAATGTCGAACCACAAATGGATTTCCAACAGGATTTGATAGTCCGATGAACCCCTGAATGTGAGATTTTCCTTTACTCACATCACACGCAATTATAGGGTCTTCCATTTATTTATTCCCTCCTATCTGGCATTTCTTTTTCTTGGCTTTCCGTTAACTAGATGACAGAACTGTTTTTTAAAAGATACACGAGATCAAGTCCCATTTAGATTAAACGAACTCACTCTATCTAGGACGGAAACAACACTTTTTATTACGAGAT
>CACWSI010000045.1 GCA_902763555.1 uncultured Erysipelotrichaceae bacterium
GTTAATCTAGCGACTAATTCTTGGACGGCTGGCATACGGATGGAACCACCGATTAATAAGACTTGGTTGAGTTCAGAAGCACTCATATGAGCATCGGCTAAAGCACGTCTTACTGGTTCTTCACATCTATTTAATAAATGTCTTGTTAAATCTTGGAATTTAGCACGGCTTAAGGTAACTTCGAAGTTAACTGGGCCAGCGCTTGTCATACTAATGAATGGTAAGGAGATAACTGTTTCCATAGAAGCAGAGAGTTCAATTTTCGCTTTTTCAGCAGCTTCTCTAATTCTTTGTAAGGAACCTTTATCTGTGATATCAACATTAGATTGAATCTTAATTTGGGCTTTAATCCAATCAGCGACGACTTGATCCCAGTCATCACCACCGAGGTGGTTATCACCAGCGGTAGAAATAACTTCGAATGTGCCATCACCAATATCAAGCCTAAGTCGAAGACTAAGATCTTTTCAGATTTGTCGTTTTCTAAGCCATAGGCTAAGGCCGCAGCAGTTGGTTCGTTAATAATACGGACGACATCTAAGCCAGCGATTTGACCAGCGTCTTTTGTCGCTTGTCTTTGGGCGTCGTTGAAGTAAGCAGGAACAGTAATAACTGCTTTTTGCACTGCTTGACCTAAGTGGGCTTCAGCGTATTTCTTCATGTACGCTAAAATTTTAGCGGAGATTTCTTGTGGAGTGAATTGTTTGTTAACACATTTAATGTTGACCTTTTCCGCACTACCCATAATTCTCTTAATAGAACTAACTGTATCTGGGTTTGTGACGGCTTGACGTTTCGCAGCATTACCAACGATTTCTTCACCGTTAGCTTTAAAAGCTACGACGGAAGGTGTGGTCACTGTGCCTTCTGGGTTTGGGATAACTTTGACTGTACCATCAGCTTGTAAGTAACTGACGACTGAGTTTGTGGTACCTAAGTCGATACCTAAGATAATTTCTTTTGCCATAATTTATGTCCTCCTATTAAGCGTCTGCTTTGACGCTTGCTTTGTTTTCTTCTTCTTTTTTGTTTTTGCTCACTGAGACTCTTGCGGGTCTAATGAGACGGCCATGTAATTCATAGCCTTTCGCGTACACTTTAGTGATAAGGTTTTCTTCACCTTCTTGCACTGTGATGTCCACCGCATCCATATTCTTATCGGAGAATTTATCTCCAACTTTTGGAGCGATTTCTTTCACGCCTTCGTTTTCAAGGGCACTCACTAAGTTACGGTAGATGAATTGGAATCCCACTAAGTAGTTTCTAATTTCTTCACTTGGTGGTTCGTTTTCGAGCACGACATGGAAGCTATCTAGAACTGGTAATAATTCTTCGATAAATCCCATTGCGCGATATTTTCTAATATCGGATTGTTCTTTTTCTAAATTGTTACGCAAGTTTTTTGTATCGGCGTAAGCGCGATAATATTCGTTTTTCCAATGCTCGACATCGGCTTTGGCTTTTTCAAGTTGCTCTTCGAGTTCTTGGATCTTTTTCTTGTCTTTATCTTTTTCTTGTTTCACTTGTTCTTTGTTTTCTTTAGGCATCACCTTTACCTCCTTTGTTGTTTAATCCTTTGAAGTAATCGGTTAATGTTTCAGCGATATATTCCAAAGCGGACAAGGCTTGGTCATAATCGATTCTTGTTGGTCCGAGTAATGTAATTGCACGATTGCCTTCATCTCCTAAGTCAATTTTCGCTGTCACCATTGAGACATCTGGATTACCTTCGATATCACCGATACGAATGATTCGGTCTTCGTCATCCTTTTTAATCTCATCTTTGACTTCCTTGAGAAGTTGTTGGTCGTTTAATAACTTGAAGACTCTTTCTAATTTCTCTGTATCATTTTTATATTCTTCACGGGAGAATAATTCATCCCTACCATATAAAGATAAACGGTCACTAGCGAATCTCATGAATGTTTCAAGCAAAGCTTGGTAAACTAAGTCATGACCAACGATATAGTCATTTAATACTGGTTTAAGAGCTTCGGTCTTTTCCACGAGTTCGACGATTGGTGTGCCTTTTAATCTGTCATTTAATAAGGAGACACAGTTAACAATTTCACTCGCTTTTAAGTTCTCTGGGACGATGAAGGTTTTGTTTTCAACATAGCCTTTATCAGTCACAAAGATCGCGGTAATTGTGTTATCAGAGATCTGCACCATTTGGATAGACGCTAATTTTTCTTTGTTTTCATCTGGACCCATGACCACAGTCACTAAGTTAGTCATATGAGATAAAATCTCACAACTTTCTTTAATAACCGCATCAATGGACTTAACTTTTTGATCAAGAACGGTTTGAATGCTGTTTTTGAGTTGTTCGTTAACGGAACCATCTCTTAAGTTATCGCAATAATAACGATAACCCTTCGCGCTTGGCACACGGCCGCTGCTACTATGAGTCTTTTCGATAAGTCCCATTTTTTCTAAAGCATACATTTCATTTCTAATAGTCGCTGAGGAATATGGAAGCTTATATTCTTCGATGAGGGTATGAGAGCCAACTGGCTGGGCATTTTTAATAAAGTATTCAACGATATATTTTAAGATCGTGTCGCTACGTGTTAAAGCCATGGTTTTCTCCTCCTTTTTAGCACTCTATCTCTTTTTGTGCTAACTACATTTTAATTGTTTTATTAGCACTGTCAAGCATTATCTGCTAATAATTTAAATTTATATATAATATAGAATAAGGATTTATAGGGAATCTGAACAAAAAATACCCCGCTTTGAGACGAGGTATTTCCCGTTGTTGGAGAAACTAACGAACAACTAAACGGTAATCAATAAAAGGGTAGGCTAAGGAGGGCAATACTCAATGATGACAACCACACTGTCAAACATTAATTGGTATTTAGATTACCGTATTCATCGGGAGATATTGCTTTGCAATAACTTATAGAGTTAGTCTTGGCTAACTAAATCTATGTGAGTATTATAACACCCATATTTTAAATGTAAAAATCAAACGATAATTTTTTTGAAAATATTTATCACTATTAATGGTTATGCTATAATTTTTCCAATATGAAAATCATTAAAGAATTAAATAATAAACAGCTAGTCCTTTCTTTAGAAGGCGAACTCAACTCTGTGACCGCTCCTGAATTTGAAGAAGTCATTAAAAATGAATTAAATAATGTCGATTCATTAATCATCGATTTAGCGAAGTTAAGCTATTTATCTTCCGCTGGTCTTCGTGTCTTACTCGTGGCCCAGAAGATTATGATGAAAAAAGACGGCATGGTTGTCCGTCATCCTAATAATGATGTGATGGAGATTTTCTCTCTTACTGGCTTCTTAAATGTCTTAGACATTGAAAACTAGAGATTTTTAATAATGACATCCTCTTGAGTTATCTTAAAAGAGGTACGATTATTAACCGCACTTCGACAATAGTCGAGTGTTTTTTTCATTTTGCCCGCTAGGATGTTAAGACCTTCGATAATCTTTGGATCATCACTTTGAATACCCATAATAAAGGCCTTATCAGTGATATCAAGAGAATGGACAGCTTCATGTTTCATGAACTCGATTAAATCGATTTCTTCCACTATTTTGCTTAAATCATAAATCGCTTTAGAGTTACGTGAGGCAGTCACATCGATTTCATCAGCGAGTCTCACTAGTGCTGCTAAATATGGTAAACAGATGGTGTTACCATTAGGGACTTTAAGATTAAGTGGATATTCCTTTTCATCATGTAAATCAGTCTTACGATGACCTCGAGATATTTGAATAATGGCGAACAAATGTTCTTCACTTGGGAATTCAAAGAATTTCGCATATTTTCTTGAGAAAAGACCACTGAATTCATGATGGAAATTACGCACTATTTCAGGATAGTTATCACGTGAATGGGTTTCAAAATAATTACCGAAATTGATTTGTTTAGAGAACTCATCAAAATCAGCGTGAGAAATACCCATGCCAGTATCATGGAAATAGCAGCCTAATAATAAGACATACATCTCATCAGCGTTCAGCTTATCGATTTGTTCCCCTATTAGGTTATTGCAGAACTCAATAATATTGAGAGTGTGTAATTCTGTATGGTCAGTGAAATCTGGGAAGATTAACTTGTAGTTAGATAAGATTTGCTGCAAGGCAAAAACAGTATCAGAAAAACGTTGATGAAGACCTGGATCTATTTCCTTTAATCTTCTTTCTAATAAGAAGTCATTTTTATTCATACCTACAATTATCAAGTATTTTTTTCTTAAAGTCCACGACGAAAAAACTATATCATAGATAAAGTTTTAAAATATTCGCTGATTCAAGCA
>CACWSI010000046.1 GCA_902763555.1 uncultured Erysipelotrichaceae bacterium
AAAATGGTTTCTCCAAAAGACTTTGACGTTTGTGTAGATGGTGAAATGATTTGTGGTAAAGAATTCAAAGTTGAAGTCTGTCCAAAAGCCCTCAAATTAATCCCACCTGCTAAAGCTGAATAATTAACATATGATTGTTTCTATATTTTGTGTAGCCGTTGGCGCTATTTTATCCATCGTCAGTGCATTCACATTTTGGCCTGTCCAAATGTGGTATGACTTCTACCGTCCAATCGTCTTATTTGTTGCCGGTTATTTCGGTGGTTTAGCGATTGCCTGGATCTTCTTTGATTTAGCGGGTAGATTCACTGTTTCTTATAAGAAAAATTATACAAAACCATCTAGATTTGCCCACTTCTTATTAACAAGTGGTATCGCTTACATCAATAACCACGCTAATATTCGTGTGAAGAAAATTGGCTTAGATAGAATCCCAAACGAAAAATTCTTACTCGTTAGTAACCATAAGAGTAAATTTGATCCAATGCTCACCGCTCAAGCTTTAGCCAAATACGATTTAGCCTTTGTCACTAAAGAAGACAACATGAAGATTCCATTAGCCGGTAGATTCATGTGGCGTAATGGTTATATGCCAGTCAATAGAGCAGATAAGATGCAATCTCTTGAACAATTCAAGAAAGCCGCTGAATTAATCGGTTCTGGCGCCTCAAGTGTAGGTATTTATCCAGAAGGTAGTCGTCAAGAAGAAAATGTCATCTTAGCGGACTTCCATAATGGCGCTTTCAATATTGCCACTAAAACTAAATGTCCAATCGTTATCTTGACTTGTAAAGGCACAAGCCAAATCCATAAAAGATTCCCACGTTCAACTAAAGTTGAATTAAAGGTTGTCCAAGTCTTATATTACGAAGATTATTCCTCAATGAATGGCACTTTCTTTTTGTGAGCCCGCTCGCACCACTATATGAAAAAATAATAGCAAGCATAAAAACTTGCTATTTTTTTCTAAAAGGGTTATACCTATCGGTATGAAAGATCAAAAGAAACGTCTTAATCCTTACCTGCTTGTTATTCTTTCATTTGTCATCATCATTTTGATTGGCTCTGTTCTTTTAATGTTCCCATTTTCTAGAACAGCAAATGACTATGGTAATTATATCGATTGTTTATTCCTAGCGACATCCGCCACTTGTGTGACTGGTTTAAACTGTTTTAACCAAGGTATCGCGACTGAATTAACTTTCGCTGGTCAATTAATATTGTTATTACTTATCCAAGTTGGTGGTTTAGGCTTCATTACTTTATTCACCTTCGTTTTCACTTTATTTAACCGTAAATTACAATTTAAAGACCGTTTATTTATCTCTTTAATGGTCAATAACGAAGATATGGCGCAGGTCACCACTTTCGTAAGAAAGATTATTTTAATCTCCTTCTCTTGCGAATTAATTGGTTTCTTATTAGGCCTACCAGTCTTTTTAACATATTCTCATGATGTTGGAAGTGGCTTATGGAACTCATTATTCACTTCTATTTCATCTTATAACAACGCTGGTTTTGATTTATTTGGTAACGCTTCTCTTATTAGAGGTAACGGTGGTTTCATCGATACGTTACCAGATTGGGCATATTACTATTTATGCTCTTATATCATGCTTCTTATTATCTTAGGTGGCATCTCATTCCTTGTCGTTATGGATATCTTTGCTAAACGTAATTTATCACAATTACGTGTCTTCACGAAGATTTCATTATTAATGACAGGTATCTTAATTGCCACTGGTTTCTTAGTGTTCTGGATGGGTCAAGGATTCCAACGTCCATTTGACGCTTTATTCCAGTCAGTGACATGTAGAACTGCAGGCTTTGCCACTCTCGACCAAGATAAGTTAAGTGTGGTCAACAAAGTCTTCTCTTGCTTCTTAATGTTCTTCGGTGGTAATCCACTCGGTACCGCAGGTGGTGTTAAGACCACTACTTTATATATTATTGTCCTTGCGATGATTTGCTATTTAACTGGTCGCAAAGTGACTTCATTCCATAGAAGATATTCTAACGAAGTCATCGTTAAAGCGATGTCATTAGTTATTCTTGGTGTTTCCGTCATCTTCTTAAGCTTTATTGGTATTTATGCCTTTGAATCTAAGATGGACGTCGCTGCATTAGGTTTGCAAAGCACAAAAGCCAGCGCCCTTATTTACGAAGTGTTCTCCGCTTTCGGTACTGTTGGCGTTAGTGCGGGTGTCACTCCTCACTTAAGTTATGGTAGTAAAATTATCATCATTTTATTGATGTTTATTGGTCGACTTGGTCCTATTACCTTCTTACAATTATTGGGCAGCAAAATGCGCTTTGATGACCAAAGCAAATATCACTACGTTGAAGAAGACTTCTTAATTGGTTAATGAAGAATTATTCTTCATCAGCTTTCTTAAATTTATTAGTGCCTCTTAATGTTTCAATTAAAGCTTGTTTTTCTAATGGTCTGAAGAAGTAGAAGCCTTGTAATAAGACATCAACACCGACTTCTTTAATGAGTAAGAATTGGTCAATGTTTTCAACACCGACGATAGAAGCTTTCATTTCGAAACGGTTGATTAATAAGAGTAATTGTTTCAAAGAGTTGAAACGTTGGTTATCACTATCAATGTGGTTAACAAGGTTACGAGAAATCTTCACTTCGTCGAAGCCGATTTCTTTTAAGATTTCAATAGAGATATATCGACCTGTATATTGGTCACACACTAAGACGATATTGAGATCTCTAAGCATTTTAGCGATGCTCTTGAATTCATCAATATGAGTGGAAACATCGTGTTCAGGAATTTCGAAAGCGATGAAACGTTTTGGAAGTTTCAAGTCTTCGATATATTTCTTAATATCTTTAGCGAAGTTCTTATCGGTAAAGAAGGAGTAGTCAGTATTAAGACCAAATCTTCTAAAGCCTAAGGATGAGAAGAACATCGCACCATATTCTTTATATAAAGAAGCGGTGAAATCAAGAAGGGCATGAGAAATGATACCGATTTGATTGTGTTTCGCCGCGATATTAACGACTTCATCAGTACGCATGGCGATATTACGATAATCATCAGAAATACGTAAGAGAAGCTCAGCACCATAGATTTGTTTATCAGCGGAGCTAACCATTGGTTGTAAGTTGATATCATATGTCTTTTCACCGAATGATTTCTTAATAATAGAAAGAATGTATTCTTCTCTATTCGCACTTCTAGTGTAATCATTTTCATCGAAATAGATATAATCCTTGTTCACTTCATAACGGCCTCTTGTGGAGAAGACATCGGCTTGTTTAATTAAGCTTGTAGCGTTAGGGAAGGCACGAGGATAAGAAACTGGTAAGAAGGTGATATTTAAAACATAGTCCGCGGACTTATCAACGTTCTTAGCGACAGCGTAGATTTTTTCACATTCATCTAAGATGTCAGTTTGGCCGTATTCATAGAATAACAAGGCTAAGAATTGATTAGTGTAGTAATAGATATTTTCTAAACCATTATGTAATTTCTTTAAACGTTTAGAGAAGTCACGGAGAATGGATAAAGTACCTTCAGAACCATGTTCTTTCACTAAATCTTCTAAGTTATCAATTCTTAAGAGTAATAAATAACCTTTACCGTTCATGGTGTAAACATCTTGTAAGTTCTCGACAAGAGTGTGAAAGGAATTAACAAGTAAGTCTTGGTTATAACGGCTTTGTGATTTATGCGAGTAAATATTCTTAATCGCTAAAACACGATAGATATTATGGTGATCAGATAACACTAAGGATGTTTCATAGTTATCTCTACCATTTTTCACTGTTTTCTTATTACCAGTAAGAAGTGGGCAGTCCTTACATGGCATATCTAAGCCATATAAAGCCTTATGACATTTTTCACCGAATTTAACATTAGGGAATAACGCTCTTAAGGTTTGACTACCATTTAAAAGAGTGTAGTCATCCGCACTAACGCGGTATGTGGAGAAGTCAGCGATTTTAAGAATCGCATCGATTTCATCAAATGAGCTTTCAATTTCATTATCACGTTTCGCGGAGATTAAGAATGAGCTGATTCTTGTACAAAGCATTAACATGGATTCTTGCAAATAAGAATCGAACTTTAATTCTTTATTTTTATTAAAGAAATAAATGACACCTTGGACAACATCGTTACTCTTAATGACATAATAGAAGCCACTTTCTAGTCCAATGCGGTCTAAATGACGTCCTAAGGCGTTATTCGCGTGGTTCCTTAATGAGAAGTA
>CACWSI010000047.1 GCA_902763555.1 uncultured Erysipelotrichaceae bacterium
CCGTATCTAGCCGCTACTTCTGGCGTGATATCGGTATCAGTATCAGTGTATAAAGTGTACATATGTATAACCTCAATTCCATTATAGCAATAATAATCAACTATGGTTATTTACAAATTGTTACAAGTGTAATAAAGAAAAAACCAGCTACACTTGATGAACCGGTAAGATAAAAGTAGACACGTATAAAAAGTGCGGTCTACTTTTTCTTTTAGTATGATTTTTACAAGGAGGTAGTTATGTCAAGAAAGAAAGACGGAGCAATTATGGGCCATCCTAAAGGAACAAAAAACGTAATGCGTTCTCCCGAAGAAAAAGAGCAACTTGTTCTTGAATGGCAAACAACAAATATCGGCATGCAAACTTTTGCGGTTTCCAAAGGACTAGCGCCTAGGCCGTTCATGAGATGGGTACACGCTTACGAAGAGCAAGGTATAGATGGTCTTAAATCCAAGACTGGTAAATGCGGATCCGGAAATCCATATGCAGCATTGCATGTCAAAAAAGAACTTACAGAAGTTGAAAGATTAAGACTTGAACTAGCTAAAAAGGAAGTTGAGTGTGAGCGATTAAAAAAAGGTTACTCAGTGAAAGGAGTTGGTCGAGGAAAAGAATACGTTATTATCAACAAAAAGAATTCGAAATAATCGAACTCTTATCCAACAAATATCCAATTAAATTCCTTTGTTCAATCATGGATATAAATCGAAGTGGATATTATAAATGGAAACAAAGGCAAATAGATAAGCCTAAATGGATTAAAAGACGAGAAGACAATCTTAAGCTAATCCAAGAGATTCACGAAAAGCATAAATCGCATGGATATCGATGGATCTCAGCGTTTCTTGAAAGAAAACACGGTATTATCTTAAAGCCAAATTACGTTCATATATGTTGCAAATATGCAGGAATTAAATCCCAAGCAGCAAGAATTAAATATAGGAAACCTAAAGAACAGAAACTACAATATCCAAATCTTATCGGTGGAGCATGGTGCGCTTCTAAACCATATGAGATTATAGTCTCTGATATGACAATGTTCTGGTATAAAGGAATGCATTATGAATTAACGTTATATCTAGATACATTCAACAATGAGATATTGTCGTACAAGTTGAGTTCAAGAGAAGGAGATCCTAGAACATATCACGATGGACTTAAAGAAATAATCAGACTAATTAAAAAAGAACAAACTGACCAGGTTACCATTCTTCATACAGATTGGATAAAAAATAAAGCAAAAAAATTAGTGGCGTAAATATCGAACGACAAAAAGAGCCAAACTTGGCTTGTTTTTTATTTTTGAGTCAATCAATTCTATAATATTATTGGTTTTGTAATGAGAAGGGCTCGCGTTTAGAGCATACCGCATATATGATCCTAGCGAGCTTGTTACAACCAGCGATGATGGCGGCCTTAGCAGAAAGCCCATCGTTTTTCTTTTTAATGATGAAATCTCTTATTGGATTATAATCGCTTCTATTTTTTAAAGATCCGACACATACCAAATAAAGGAGGCACCTTAATCTTTGATTCCCTTTATGAGTGATGTTTAAATGCTCACCTGTCAACTTTCCAGATTGACATACAGTCGGATCAATTCCGATATAAGCTACAAATTTGCTAGCAGAAGAAAACCTATCTATTCCAGCGATTTCAGCTGATATCCTAGCAGCTGTATTTTTACTTAATCCAGGTATAGTGACTATGTATTTATATTCCTCTGTTTTCATAGCCAGAACTATTATCTCGTTAAGCATATTTTCTAGATGATTTAAGTCCTCAAGTAGTACTTTAGCTACATCAGCCAGAATTGTTATTTCTGGATTATCTGAATCAATAGTAATCATTGCTTCTGATAGATATTGTTTCATGGATGTAGCTCTTGCTTTTGATTTAATTTCACCACAGTAAGAGAACTTTAGAAAACGTTTATAAATATCTTCATGGCTTCTTTTTATTAACTTATTTGGATCAGGATTATTTTTTATAAATTCAATAAAAGATAAGGCCATTACATCAAAATACTCATCTATTTTTGGATATACAATATCAAGATATTGTCTGTATTTAATCTTCGTTTCAACTTCTCTATTGATATAGAACAAATAATAAGATGAGTAGTTTTTAAGCCTTAAAGATATTTTGTTTAATCTATCAGTTTCTTTAAGGTTCTTTAGGTAATATACATTAGCAATTGTTTCACAATCTATTGCATCAGTTTTGGTTGGCCTTATATCACTTTTCCTAACCTTTGCGGATAATAGAGGAGGAACTAAATAGTATTTTTTATGAATAGACCAAAGAAAGTGTTCTAATGGTTTTGAATAAGAACCAGTTGATTCAAATACAATAGCGACTGTATCACCTGTTTCTGTTTCTATTTTCTTAATCAATTCATTAAGTGTGTTAAATCCATTTTTATCATGTTGGATTATCATGACATCTGTTGCTTTATAGCCTGCAGAATAAAAGGCTTGCATGTGTGAATTTCCTTTAGATACATCTAAAGCAATACATGCCCTTCTTGGTAACATAAAAGTATCCTTTCCCTTTGACAATCGAATGTTAATGATTCATCTAATCGCGCCTGTTGTACGAGTTCTAACTCAATTGGATTAAAGCAGATTCTTTCAACCATTAAATTCGTTTAGACATTCTGTATGACGAGTTCTTAACTCACGACCAAGGACGTCTTAAACTAGAATCAAAGAATTAATTGGGTTTTAGACTAAATGCAAGATCAAAGTCTTATTAGATTTGGTTGGATGCGGACCATCAAAAATTTCTAAAACCACATATAGTTTACAATCAGCCTTCAATTCATAGGAAAATGATACACGAGACCAAGGTTCGGTTTATTCTTCTAGAAGCTATAACGAGCTTCTTAATAATATTAACATGAAACATTCAATGTCTCGAGCAGGAACTCCAACAGATAATCCAATTATGGAATCAATTAACGGTTGGATGAAAGATGAGATGTTTTATGATTTTGGTTTAAAACATTGCGATGATATAAATAAGTTTATCAAAGCCTATATCCATTGGTTTAATCACGAACGTCCAGCATATGCATTGCAATATAAAACCCCACATCAGTATAAGCATGACATGGGGTATTAGGGCTTTTTTGAACTGTCTACTTTCGCTTGACTAGTTCATACACTTGAGCTGGTTTTTACTATTTTGATTAAAATTATAAGCCCTTATCTTCTAAGATTGGAGCAGCGGCGTTAGCGGCAGCGGCAATGAATGATAAGATGGCGAAGACAATTGGTCCTGCGCCTAAGACAAAGTATTTAATGCCAAGGCCATCACTGTTCATGCCTCTATAAAGAACGCCAGTTAAGAGCATCATCACTGCACCAACAGCGATAACGCCACCAGCGATGAATGATAATTTCTTTGTGAGATCTTTACCGATAAGTTCGTCAACGAATACAAAGGCTAAACCTGCGAGTCCTCCGAATAAGACGAATCAACATCATCGAAGAATGCTTCGTTCCACATAAGGAATACATCATTTGGGTATTCTCTATGGACAATTTGCTTTGTAATGAACATTGAGATAAAGGTAATTAACGCGATAAGAGCAGCAGCCATTCTGAGAAGTGAATGGAGTTTAAGATACTTATTTTCCATGCGATATCTCCCTTTTGTGTTATACAACAAAAATTATAAGAGTAATAAAGAATTTTACAACTTTATTTTTAATAATTCCTTTTTTACTAGTTGTTGTGTCCAGCGATTTTTTCGCTTAAAGCATCAATATCATAAAATCCTTCAGGAATATTAAAAACTGGTTGTCCTCTATCATCAATGGTGCACATTGGCTTATTGTTTTCCGTTAATGGAATATCAGGTGTAGCACCATCTTCAAAACCTTTGAATTCCTTGGTTTGACTATTGTAGGAACCAAGGTGGAGATTAGAAGAGTGATAGATATATTGACTATTTGGTAAATAATGGATGCTAACTGCGCATTCACCACCACCAGATGTTTCACCAATAACTTTGGCGCCTAATTCTTGTGCGTAGCATGGGAAAGCATTGCCACAAGAGAATGAACAATCAGAAGTCAAAATATAGAAATTATATTTGTTACCATATGATTCGTTAGTGTTATATGCTCTATCTCCATTAATGTCAGAAACACTTTCATATTTATAAACAATACCATTAGCGCTATCGTAGAAATTAGCGATAGACTTATTATCCTTACTGAGGAATGGTAATAGTTTCATCATGACACCAAGGGTGCCACCACCATTTAAAGAAACATCAATAATGACATTTTCGACTGATGGGTGACTGTTTATGTCGCTAAAAACATCACGGAATAAGCAGAAAGTATCATATCTGAAAGCTGTTCTTTTGACTTGGCCGTTACTATCAAAGACTTCGTCCTCTGTGCCATATTTAAATGAATCAAAATAGAACATAGCAGTCTTACCATCCCTACTATATTTGGTATTACCTTCAACAGGTTCATATGAGGAATTAGTGCCTTGATATTTTTCTTTACGTAAAACTTGAAGACGCTTTTCTAAAGCGTTTCTAGCAAGAATACCTTTAGCGTATTGTGCTCTTGCGGTTTCACCCCAGGCTTGGTTAACACTAATAATCGCGGAGTGATTGTCATCAAACATATTGATAGCTTGAGAAAACGCTAACGCTCTTGTGCTAGCGGCATTTGAATAGAAGTCATTATACAAATTGTTTTCTTGATAATATTTCTTCATGCTCTTGATGCCAAAGTGGTCTCTTAAGCCATAGAAGTTTTGCATCACAAATAAGAAGCAACTGGCATTGTAATTGATTAAGTAATCAGGCATAGAAGCACCATTAACGGCGCGTACCATTTGATCATCAACAGTGTTATAGGAAATACCATCTCTAAACGCTAATTGCGCAAAGTCATCAGGATTAGTGGAAGCATATAAACTACGATAGTTATATGTAACATAAAGAGTAGTAGCTTCAGATAATGCTAGGTCTAAAAGACCTAAAGGCATATATAATTCTCCACCATCTCTAAAATAACCAAAGTCACAATCCTCAAATGTATAAGTAGCATAGTTATTCTTTCCTACTTGTTCAAAAGAGGCATTCAATTTAGCGCCATAATTTAAGACATCATAAGTTGGTTGAATACCATCTTCACCAGACTTTAAAGCACTAGTTAAATCACCAGCGACTAAAACTTGTTTTTCAGTTGGCGAAATAACAGCGTAGAAAAGTAAAGAGTTATCTAATTCTATTTTCCAGGATGTCGCAAAACCTTCAGTAGCCACTTCACTGACCACTTTTGGATTAAGGAACTTTTTGTAAATATTTGCGTATTGTTTTAAAGAGATATAAGGGACATACTTTTCCCCATTTTTAAAGCGTAAATCGACCCTACTAATATAAGCATCATCCAGTTTAGGATTAATGTCTGTAGCAATCATATCTAAGACATATAAGTCCACTGTTTTTTCATCAGATTCAAAGAACTGAAAGAAGCTACATGAAGATAGTAGCAAGGCTGGTAATGTTGCTAATAAAGCTAGTTTTTTATTCATTTTGTTATATCCTACAATTATTGTTGAACTGCTTCTTGTTGTTGTGGGTGATATTCATCTTTATAGATTAAGCCTTTACGAGTGGCGATTTCATGGCCAATATAGACCACGACAACAACAATTAGGGCACCCATACATGTGTCAGTGAGGAAGTGTGCACCCACTAACATTCTGGAGAACATCATTAACAATGTCCAAGCGAAACCGATATAGAACATCATTGTTTCTTTACCCTTCAATTTCTTAAAGAACATTGATAAGTATGGAAGGACCATCATCATGATAGCAGCGCTACCTGAGTGACCACTTGGGAATGATTTAAATTCTTCTTTTGTGATAACGTGACCATATAATACAAGGTCTCCGTTTATATAGTTTTTATAGTCTTTACATGTTTCCCACCAATTGCAGAAACCAACTGTACCACTATTAACAAC
>CACWSI010000048.1 GCA_902763555.1 uncultured Erysipelotrichaceae bacterium
AGCCAGTTCAGGTGGGGACCAATCATCACAAGCTCCAGCTTCATCGGTCTTACCAAAGATTACAGTAACCGCTGCTGAAGGAAAGAAGACTCTTATTATTGGGGAGACGGTACAATTAACTGCTGACGTCGAAGGTGTCACATGGGAAAGTGGCGATGCAAAAGTTGCAACAGTTGATGCAACAGGTAAAGTTACCGCAGTTGCTCCAGGTGAAGTGAGCATTAAAGCCATTAAAGAAGGCTATAAGAATGGCTCAATCGGCCTTACAGTTACAAGACCAGCAGCCTCTGCAGAATTTGACTTAACAATTGCCGCAGAACACTACTCAGCTGATGGCTGGTGGGAATTAGGCGGTGGCGGTTTCTCTATGCAAACAATCGCTGGCTGGAACCCAATTGCTCAAACAATGAGCTGGGGCCAACAAACTGAAGAACCAGCAGAAACATTTATCGGTGGCTTCGGTATTGGTGATAAAGAAACAGTAAAATTCACATCAAGCAAAGCTGTTAAGGGTGAATTAGTCTTAAACATCGGTAATAGTAATGAAGTTACCTTAAAAGATGTTATGGGCATTAAACTTAATGGCCAAGCAGTCAATATTGATTCTGTTGTTCTTGAAGACCATCCAGGTCAATATGGTAGTTCATTAGAATTTGGTGAACTCTCATTAGGTCAATTAGATTTAGCCGCTGAAAACACATTAGAATTTGAATTCTTAGCGGATACAAATATCTTCTTAGACGAAGTCGCAGTTTATGCTGGCGATGCCACTGTTGCACTTACTGCACCAACCGTTAAAGAACAAATCACTGTTACAAGTGAAAAATTAGAAGTCATTGAAGGACAAACAGTTGCTATTGAAACTGCTGTTCAAGGTGTCTCCTATGTCTCACTCGATGATACAATTGCTACAGTTGATGATAAAGGTGTTGTTACTGGCGTTAAAACTGGTATTGTGAAAATCACAGTTAAGAAAGATGGTATGTATTCTGTTAGAGTAGAAGTTACCGTTAAACCTGCTCCAGTCGCTGGTCAAATCTTAGTCGAAGCTGAATCTGCTGAAGAATTACAAGTCGAAGAACTTCCACAAGGCATCATGGTTCAAAAAGATGGCGGTCAATGGGGTGGTAGTACAGTCCATAGTGGCAGTGCTTATGTCATGATCTTCAGCCAAGAAAGTGAAATCGTTTTTACATATAAGTTCCAAGCTCAAACTGCTGGCACAATGGTGTTATCCGTTGTTGGTAGCGCTCCATCTAGTTTTGGTGGCGAAGCTGCACCTTATGTCTTAAAAGACTCCATGGCTGTTAAGTTAAATGACACTGACGTTGCAATGCCTGAAACAGGCGAATTCCCAGCCCCAGAAGGTTGGAGTTCCACAATGACGGAAGTCACAATTGGTGATGTTTCTGTTAATGCTGGTGAAAATACACTCGTTGTTACATTAACCGGAACATATCCAAGCTTAGACGTTTTCAAACTTTCAGTTAAATAAGTCGCAATGATTTACAAAGAAGGATTTGGGTTCGCCCAGATCCTTTTTTATTGCTTTTTATTTTCATAAACAAGAAAGTTATGACAAAATAAAAATAACGAGGAGACTTATATGAAAGAATTTGTTTTACACAATGGTGTTAAGGCACCTGCTTTAGCCTATGGTACATGGTTAATTAAAAATGAGAACGCCGCTAACTGTGTTAAGATGGCTTTAGAGGCTGGTTATCGTCATATCGATACTGCGCAAGCCTATGGCAACGAAGAAGGCGTTGGACAGGGTATTAGAGAGTCTGGTCTTAAAAGAGAAGAAGTCTTTATTACCTCCAAAGTCAAAGCGGAATTAAAGTCCTATAAAAAAGCCAAAGCATCAATCGATGAATCACTTAAGAAATTAGGCGTTGATTATATTGATTTAATGCTCATTCACTGTCCACAACCTTGGGCCTTATTTAGAGGACCATTTAGATATTTCAAACAAAATATTCAAGTATGGAAAGCCATGGAAGAAGCCTATAAAGAAGGCAAACTTAGAGCGATAGGCGTATCAAACTTCTTAGTGGATGACCTTGAAAATATCATCAATAACTGTGAGATTAAACCAATGGCTAACCAAATACTTTTACATATTGGTGAAACCCCTGTTGATGTTATTAAATTCTGTCAAGAAAACGATATCGTTGTAGAAGCTTATTCCCCAATCGCTCATGGTCGAGCGTTAGATGATAAAAAGATTCAAGCCATGGCCAAGAAGTATGGTGTTTCAGTGCCACAGCTATGCATTAAATACACCTTACAATTAAATACAATCTCTATTCCAAAAGCATCTAGCAAAGAACATATTGAAGATAATATGAAACTAGATTTTGAAATCAGTGAAGAAGATATGATTGAACTCATGAAACTCAATCGTATTGATTATGGTGCAGATGCTTTCTGGCCAGTATTTAACAAAAAGAAACAAGGTTAGATAAAACAACTAGATTCAAAAGTATTTGAATAGTTGTTATACAAGCGTAAAATATCTCCGAGGACTTTTTTATGGAAGAAATTAATAACTTTATCAAAACAATCATGGAAAAAGACTTGGAAGAAGGACGTGTTAAAACAATCGTTACACGTTTCCCTCCAGAACCAAACGCCTATTTACACATTGGTCACGCTAGAGCGGTAATCAATGACTTTGAACTCGCAAAAGCATTCGGTGGTTACACAAATTTAAGATTTGATGATACTAACCCAGTCAATGAAGGCGCTGAATATGTCCAAGCTATTATTAACGATATTAAATGGTTAGGCTATGAACCTAAGAACATTTTCTTTGGTAGTGATTATTTTGAAGAAACATACAATAGAGCAATTCTTCTTATTAAAAAAGGCTTAGCGTATGTCGATGATCTTAGCGCTGATGAGATAACTGCATACCGTGGTACATTAACTGAACCTGGTAAAGATTCTCCATGTAGAAATAGATCAGTTGAAGAAAACTTAAAATTATTCCAAGAAATGCGTGATGGTAAATATGGTAATGGTGAGAAGACCTTAAGAGCGAAAATCGATATGGCTTCTCCAAATATTAATATGCGTGACCCAGTCATGTACCGTATTTTACACGTCCCACATCATAGACAAGGCAATAAATGGTGCATCTATCCAATGTATGACTTTGCCCATCCATTACAAGACGCAATTGAAGGTGTCACCCATTCCTTATGTTCATTAGAATTTGATAACCATCGTCCTTTATACGATTGGTTTGTTGAAAAATGTGAAATGCCACACGTCCCACATCAATACGAATGGGGCAGACTAAATATTACTAACACAGTGATGTCAAAAAGATATCTCCGTCAATTAGTCGATGGTGGTTACGTTGATGGTTATGATGACCCACGTATGCCAACATTAGTCGGTTTAAAGAGAAAAGGTTTAACACCAGAAGCAATTAGAAACTTCAT
>CACWSI010000049.1 GCA_902763555.1 uncultured Erysipelotrichaceae bacterium
ATGTTTTCTGGATAAGGATTCTTCTCTAACTTTTCTAAGATAGATTCAGGAGAATTAGCACTATCAGTGGTTTCACCTAACTCTTTCTTAATGGCTTTGAGTTTTTCTCTTAAGAAATATTCTTTTTGGCTCTTTTCGGTTGATTCTCTCACTGAGTTAGCGATGTTTTCATCGATTTGAGCCTTTGTTTGTTCGCCAGAGATGAGAAGTAAAATCTTCTCCATTAGTTCATTAACGTTGTTACATTCTAAGATGGCTTGTTTCTCTTCTGTAGAACATTGGAGATTGCTCGCTAAGATGTAGCATAAAGAAGCCGCATCCTTAACTTTGTTAACTTGGTTAAGGGTGCTCTTATTTAATAATGATAAAACGTTTGGTAAATTGTTTAAT
The DNA here is from genome assembly GCA_902763555.1 of uncultured Erysipelotrichaceae bacterium. Lineage (GTDB taxonomy): Bacteria > Bacillota_I > Bacilli_A > RFN20 > CAG-826 > RUG14515. The sequence goes on from CACWSI010000049.1 coordinate 391, forward strand.
TTATCAACGATTGCACGAATGATGGAGTCATTAGTGATTTCATCCATCATTGGGACATTGTCGATTGTACCATTAGCGACGTAATAGCCATTAGCTTGGTCATAGGAGATATCGTTTAAAACGATTCTTTCCACGACATCAACACGCACTCTCACTAAATCGCCTTTTTCCACGATGGAAACAATACGGCATAAAGTACCAACATGATAAATTGAATCAAAATCAATAGTGTCATCATTTGGGTTCTTTTGACAAGCGACAAATAATAATGAATCCGCTTGTAAATGCGCCGCATGAATCGCGTTAATAGAGAAACTTCTTCCTGCTTCTATTGGTTGGATAGTACTAGGAAAAAGCACGAAACTACGTGTTGGAAGTAATGGTAATGTCAATGTTTGGGGTCTATCGCTCATATAAATGACCTCCTTAATTTAAATTACTTGTTGTTTTCGAATAAGAAGTTTTCAATCTTTTGCATGATAAGATTGTGACGGAATTGACCTAATTGTTGACCTAAAGCATTCTTGATTTGGTCGATAGTCATATTGTATTGTTCCGCCATTTTGGAAAGTTCGAATTCTAATTCTTCTTCGGTGATGTTGAGTTTTTCTTTTTCACCAACGGAATCCATGACGAAGAATGATTCTAAACCTTTTCTAGCTTCTTCAGCTAATTGCTTTTCTAAGTCTTCTTCTTTTGTCTTAGTTAAAACATAGTATTGTTCTAAATCGATACCAGATTGTTGTAATCTTTGTTCGAGTTGTTTTTTACGGTTTTCTGTTTCTTCTTTAACGATTTCTTCTGGGATATCGAATGTCGAAACTTTCTTGATTTCATCAACTAATTTGTTGAGATATTCTTGTTTGGCGTTATTTTCTTTTTGCTTTAATAAAGCATCTTTTCTATTGGCTTTGAGTTGTTCTAAATCCTTAACGCCTGGGATGTTTAAGTCTTTGATGAATTCTTCATCTAATTCTGGTAAGACTTTTTGTTTCACTTCGTGAATCTTGCAGTGGAAGACGGCATCTTTACCAGAGATTTCATCTGGACCATAGTTTTCTGGGAATTTGACTTTAACGTCAACTTCAATACCAGCGGTAACACCGATTAATTGATCTTCAAAGCCTGGGATGAAGGCACCACTACCTAATTCTAATTCGTGGTTTTCAGCGGCACCACCTTCAAATGGCACGCCATCGACTGAACCTTCAAAGTCCATGACAACGGTATCACCTTTTTCAGCTTGACCTTCTTTTGGTGCGATTGTGGCATATTGTCTTCTTAAGCCTTCAATAGCGGAATCAACTTCTTCGTCAGTGACTTCCACTGTGGCTTTGCCTAATTCATAGCCAGTATATTTACCAAGGTTAATTTCTGGACGTGTGGCGATGGTCACTTTGATTTCTAAGTCTTCTTCGCTTAATTTAGTGACATCGAAGGCTGGTCTAGCAACTGGTTGGATATCTTCGTTTTTTAAGATATCTTCATAAACTGGTTGTAAGACGTTATTGATAGCTTCGTTGAAGACTTCCATTTGGTTAACACGGCCCTTGAGCATATTGGCTGGGGCTTTACCTTTACGGAAACCTGGAACGGTAATGTTACTAGCAACTTTGTTAAAAGCTTTTTGTTGCGCTTTTTTCCATAAATCTTTGTCCACATTGACTAACACTTCTGTATGGCAGTGTTCTAATTTGGTTACTTTTCTTTCCATGATTAATATCTATCCTTTCAAATGTGTGCGTGTATAAATATATCACGTGTGCAAAATAAAAGACAAGCAAAAGCGCTTGTATTTTCTTTATAAAGAAGTAATGAAACTAAAAATCTTCTAGATGGGCTTTAATTTTATTAACTTCCATTCTGATTTCTTGTTCATCTAAGCCATATTTCTCGCACATCTTATATAAGCTAGTATCTTTGCTTTGGAGTAATTCTTTAGCGATATAGCCAAAGACCACGAGTAATTCTTCTTTGGAATAATTAATTTGGTTTGGATAGATATAAACCATATAGGAAGATAAAACATTAACAGCGTTTTGACTTAAAGAAGGATCGTGATATTCATTTTGGAATAATGATGTGACCTCTTCAATATTGCCTAAACCTTTAATGACAAATGGCTCATCAAGTTCTTTAGGGACAACGGTAATGATTTTATCATTTTGTAAGAATTCAACGTTCTTATCGTATTTATACGCGACAAGTAAAAGAAGAGCGTAAGTTCTCACTAATTGCTTAGGATAAGTCTTCATGATATTGAGGATTGGAAGAAGGAAGTTTTCAACTTGTTGACCTCTGACTGCATCAAGAGCGCTTAAGACATCAACATCGTTTTTAGATAAGAGTTTCTTTCTAATCTCATCTTGACCTACTTCTTGACGTTTATAGACTTTAATTTCTTCTTCTCTAATGTATTTAGGAAGGCGGTTTAAAAGCTCTTCTGTTTCTTGATTCTCATAAGGTAATTCTTGATAGTAACGAAGTTCACTATATGCTTCATCAAACTTACCTAATAAGCATAATAATTCAATATGGATTTTCATTAAAACACCAGGCTTATTGAGTAAGATTTGTCTTTTAGCGTTAATTAACTTTAAAGCATCTTCACTATGACCAGTGGCAAGTAAGGCACTGAGACGATAAAAGATTGCTAAAGAGTCTTGACTATTCTCCGTTAATTTCAAGACTAAATCATATTGTTTTTTATCCATTAAACTTTTTAATGAGTCCATAATTTATTTCTTCTTTTTCTTGATTTTATCCCAATATTCTTTGAATGTTTGCTCATTCTTATTCTCTTGTGGGATATAGTATTTTCTCTTCTTTAAATCATCTGGGTTGTTCCACATAGTGATTTTCAAAGTCATGAGGATAGAGATAATGCTGTCCTTTGACCTTCGCATCTTTACCATCAAAGTGAGTATTCTGTAAATTTCTAGGAACGGTTGCACCCTTACCTTGATCAATATCCATCATCGCAGTATCGACTGCTAAGTAAGCAGAGTTACTCTTAGGGGCTGTGGCGATTAAAATTGTGGCGTTCGCTAAAGGTAATCTTGCCTCAGGCATACCAAGTTGAAGCGCACTATCAACGCAGGCTTTAACAATTGGAATAAGTTGAGGATAGGCTAAACCTACATCTTCACTTACTGAGCATAATAATCGACGGCTCGCAGCGATGATATCTCCGCCCTTTAATAGTTTGGCTAAATAGAAGATAGCGGCATCTGGGTCACTACCTCTAAGAGATTTCATAAAAGCGCTTAAAGTATCGAAGTGTTTATCTTCACTTCTATCATAAGCAATATTGGCTTTATTAACTAATTCACCAACAGCGTCTAAGTCGATAACGTTCTTGCCCTTAATCGCCCCATAGACAAAGTCTAAGTTATTAAGTGCTTTACGCATGTCCCCATTACTAGCGAGGGCTAAGGTTTCTAGAGCATCTTCTTCAATCTTAAGACCGAGTTTATCACACGCTCTTAAAAGACCCTCTTTGATGTCATCGACTTTTAAAGCTTTGAACTCAAAGACAGTGCAACGTGATAAAAGTGCGGGATAGATATAAAAATATGGGTTCTCTGTTGTGGAAGCAATTAAGGTGATATCACCAGATTCCACGAACTCTAATAGAGATTGTTGTTGTTTCTTATTTAAGTATTGGATTTCATCCAAATAGAGCAAAACACCATTGCCGTTTAAGAAACTATCCGCTTCTTTAATGACAGTCTTGATGTCATCAATTGAGGCATTCGTGCCATTAAGTTTATATAAAGATAACTTTGAGTTTTTAGCGATGATATTAGCGAGTGTGGTTTTACCAACACCTGGAGGGCCATAAAAAACCATATTGGTTAAATGATTAGCCTCAATACTTTTTCTAAAAACAGAGCCTTCGTCTAAAAGATGGTGTTGACCCACCATTTCTGATATT
>CACWSI010000050.1 GCA_902763555.1 uncultured Erysipelotrichaceae bacterium
CATAAAATGGTGTGGCCAAGAAGACTTGAACTTCCATGAGTTTCCTCACTGGCTTCTGAGACCAGCGCGTCTACCAATTCCGCCATGACCACATGTGAAAAGATTATATCACAGCAGGCCGCGTTTTTTATCTTCTTCTTCTTGTAACACACGGAAATTAACTTTTCCGAGCATCGTTAATGGTAATTCATTCCTGAATTCAATCTCAGTAGGAACTGACCATCTAATTAAATATTTACGACATGTTTCGAGTATTTTTTCTTTCATTGCGGTTTCATCAAAAACCTTGGCTACCACAAAGACTTTTAATGAGTTTTGAAGTTTAGCGTCAGGAATACGAATAGCCGCACAAGCGGATACTTCTGGCATTGATTCAATGAGTTGTTCGACTTCACTTGGGAAGACCGCAACACCAGAGACTTTCACCACTCTTTTTTTACGTTGTTTGAAATAGATGAAATCATCTTCATCCATATAACCAAGGTCACCAGTATAAAGGTAACCATCTTTTAAGCAGTTTTTAGTGGCTTCTTCATCTTGATAATATCCAAGCATAATTGCCCCGCTTTTAATGATGATTTCACCAAGCTCACCACGTGGTACTTCATTCCCTTGTTCATCAACAACTTTGAATGTCGCTTCAGGCATGGCTTTACCTAATGAGCCTTTGCGATTAGCGTTAAAGGTGTTAACACAGTTAACAGCGATAGCCTCAGTTAAGCCATATCCTTGGAATAAACGGCATTTAGAACCCGCTTGTTCCATAGTCTTATTAAAGCGTTCTTCTAAGTCACTTGGCATAGAATCGCCACCGCAGAAACAACAATGCAAATACTTTAAGTTTTTGTTATTAACAAATGTTGGTTCTTGAAGTAATTTCTCATAGATTGTTGGTACACCACACATACAGGTGAGTTTAGTGGCGTTCATCGCTTTCACTACCTTTTCCGCTTTAAATTTAGGAATGAGGATAGAAGAGAATGAGTTCACCAAAGGAGCATGCATGGTCATACATAAACCAAAGCCATGGAAGCTTGGTAAAACACTGAGCATTTTATGACCAATCATCTTATCCTTATCAACAGCGAGGAAAGCATAAGCATATTGCGAAATAAAGTTAAAAGCGTAATCACTTAAACAGATGGTTTTTGGTTTACCAGTTGTGGAACCACTGTGTAATAACACAGAACATCTATTTTTATCTGCTTTTGCAACAGGTACTTCTTTGCCAGTTGGTTTTAATTGATAAGTATATTTGAAACCATCGAATTTGAATCTCGCTGGCATCTTGCCTAATTTCTTTCTAATTCTAAAGTTCATGAAATTGTGATAAATGAACTTTTTCATTAAAGGTAAATCATCTTCAATACGTGTCACGTATACTTGATCCGCAATTTCACGGTATTGTTTTACTTCTTTAGCGATTCTTTGTTCGAAAAGGAACGCTACTTTTGTGTGGGTCTTATCCATGATTTGTTTCACTTGATTAAATGGCGTGAATGGATGGATTAAATTAGAAGTCGCACCAATCTTATTAATCGCGTAGAACAAGACGATTGTTTCAGGGATATTAGGTTGAGCGATAACGACAACATCGTTTTCTCTAATGCCTAATCGGTTATATAAAATATCCGCGGTCATATCGACACGCTTTAAGAGTGTTTTAAAATTAATCCTCTTGCCTTCATAGTAGATAGCTAAATCATGAGGAACTTTATTAGCGGCCTGTCTAAAGGCTTCATACATTGTATATTCGGTCATCATTTGATAAATAACCCCACTAATGAGAGAATGCCAAAGATGATTAATACATGGGTACCATAGATGAGTAAGGTATGACGACCAACAAAGCAAATTGGTCTTTCCCAGTTATATCTTTTGAAGTATGACTTTTTATCTTTAGCATAGGTGAGTTTCGATACCATAGCGCCTAAAAAGAAGAAACCAAGGTACGGGAATAATGGCATATGGTCGCCTTGAACGAGGCTCGCAGAACCCACAACATCATCACCAACATATGGTCTCCATAAGAATGGAACATAAGTATTTTTACCAAATGTAGTTGTGGATAAAACTTGGCACAATGGGTGAAGAGCTAAACCTATAAGACCCACGACTAAGAGCCACTTCCAGTTCTTTTGTTCAAAGAAACAATATAATAACATCGACCAGCCTAAAACACCGATGACATTAAAGTCAATTCTAAAGGCAGAAACACCAACATTAGCGCCAGAGGCCACTAATGCGCCTTTAATTAAATTAGTGATGATAAATAATAATGCCCAAATGCCCACCATTTGCATCGCTCTTTTGCTATTACTTTTAGAGAAAGCACAGGATATGCCACTGATAAAGCAGAAACTAATTAAGCAAAGCCAACGCACAACCATTCTCACTGGATGATCCCAGTAGAAATGCATCACCTGGTTAATAGCCCAGTATGGTTGAAGATGATCTGCTCCTGCCCAGCCACTAGTGAAGTTCATGGTGAAATTGAAGATGTGATCCATGACCACGAGGCAAATCAAAATACCACGGAAGAAATCGATTTCGTGGATACGGGTTTCGAATGGTTTTCTTTTAATAACTACTTCTTCTTCAGGCATAACGTAGTTAGTATACCACTTTTGGCATACTAACAAGATTAAAAATTATAATTACTAAATTAATCGAGAATAAAGTGCGCCCAATCCTCATAAACTTGGAGATAATCATCTTCGTTATGAATCTCATGACGCATATGTGGATAAAGTTTTAATGTGACATTATTAACACCTAAGTCTTTATAAGCTTTTTCTAACCACTTCACACCTTTACCATTTTGACCAACTGGGTCTTCTTCGCCTGAGGTGATGAAAATGATTTCGTCTTTAGAGACTTTCTTCATGTTCTTTTTCTTCCAGATTTGAGCCATACCTTTAAGGAATTCTCTCCAGAAACCACCGGTATTCATATGACCTAAATATGGGTCCGCGACATAGGCATCAACGTTCTTTTCATTATATGAAAGCCAGTCAACACCTGTTCTTGGATTTTTAATTTGTTTGTTATAGCCACCTAGTCCTAAATTAGTGAAGAACTTATTTGGTTTATCCCAGTTAGATTTATGGATGAGCATTTTGGC
>CACWSI010000051.1 GCA_902763555.1 uncultured Erysipelotrichaceae bacterium
TGACTGGGATGATGAATATCAAGATCGATTAATCAAACTCGTGTTTATCGGTCAAAACCTTAACGAGAAAGCTATTAGAAAAGAATTGGATCAACTATAAATGGAAACAAACGTACTTACAAAATACTTCGACATTAAAATGATTTGTGTCAACGGCATGATTGCAGCGTTATACGCTGTTATCACTATTGCCTGTGGTCCATTATCTTATGAATTCTCACAGTTCAGAATTAGTGAACTACTTAACTTATTAGTGTTCTTTAATCCTAGTTACACTATTGGTTTAACATTAGGTTGCTTACTTGCTAACTTAGCTTCCACCGTTGGACCACTTGATATTATCTTTGGTACATTAACCACTTTGGTGTCTTGTTTAATCATGATTGTTTATTCAAGATTCATTAAAAACTTATTCTTTGCAGGCTTTATTCCATGCCTTGCTAACGCGATTGTTATTCCTTTAGTTATTTATTATTCATGTATCGGTACACCTGATGCGATGGAATTAAATCCAGTGACATACTTCACCATGTTTGGTGGTGTCTTCTTAGGTGAATTCGTGTGTATCATGTGTGTTGGCTATCCATTAATTCTTCTATTAACTAAAAAGAATCCATCATTCTATAGAGTGGTATTAGCCACAAGAAACACTGATTATAAGTGGTAAACAAAAACATAAATCTATAACAAAATCTAGTCGTCATGGCTAGATTTTTTATTATTTTGCTATACATTTTAATTTCACTAGTATATTATTTCCCCAAATGAAATTAAGTAAGATTGTTCCTACATTATTTGCGCTTATCATCGCTTCTTGTACTCCTGCGACTAGTTCATCTAGTTTAAGCGTTAGCTCATCAAGTGATTCTTTAAGTAGCGTTCAATCTAGTGAAAGCGAAACTAGTAGCGATACCTCATCAAGTGTGAGCACCACTAGCAGTTCTAGTTCAAGTAGTTCAAGTTCTAGTAGTTCATCATCTAGTAGTTCTAGTAGTGTCAGTTCATCTAGTTCTAGTTCATCATCTAGTAGTTCATCTTCAAGTTCTTCTAGTTCCTCGAGCAGTAGTTCGTCTAGTTCTATACCAAGCAGTTCTTCTAGTCCTTCATCAAGCAGTACAACTACTTCTTCCTCTACTTCATCTAGTAGTTCTTCAGGTGAGGAAACTGTTAATTTAGCGTTAATGTCAGCGCCTTTATATATTCCAGCAATTAACCAAAACGATTGTGTTTCCTATAAAGTGTGGGATTTAGAATATGCGATTAAAGACGAAAACACTTTTATTCCTTATATGTCATTAGAAACCGCTTTATTAACAATCTATGATGATGTTGAAGTTATTAAAGAAGGTAATAAGATTACATACACATGCCCATACGATATAGTCTTTATCGTTGATCATGAAAAGAACACTATTACTGCCCATAATTTTGATAAGATCATTGCTTCTGATGGAGGTGAAAGAAACATCTTCAATATGACTGATGGCGAGGAAGTTAATACCCATATCAAAGAAAATTACGTTACTTTACAAGGAACACAAGATGTCGTTTTTGATTTAAATAAATATAACTTAGATATTTATAAATATAATGATGACTTCTATATACCATTTTCTATAGTTAACTCAATTACATTTAATATGTGTTATTGGGCAAGTTGTAACTTTAATGGCACAGCATTTTATTTATTAAATTTCTCAAGAGGTGCGGTCGCACTTAACTATGTCGGCACATCTTTTGAAAAAGATTTCCATAATGGTGATTATCGTTTTAGAAACGCGAGAAATAATTATGACTTTAGAGAATATAACTATAATTCTTTAATGTTCCATTTAGACATTTCATATGGCTTTAGAGATTGTAGAATTTCTGATTTCAATGACTATCTAACGAAGAATCATCAAGATATCGTTAATAACTTAAAAAGTGATAATGAGAACTTCTACTGCCAAGCCATTGAAAGACTTATTAACTATGTGATTGGTGATGGTCATTCAACCGCGGGTAACAACGCAAGTGCGTGTGGCGCTTCAACATATACTAGAACGGGCATTATGAGTGAACGTTATCTCGCTTTAATAGATAACGAAGAAGATTTACTTGCTAGAAGACAAAAGGCTTTAGGTAGAAATGTTCCAAGCCTTAGATATTATCGTGATACAGCGATCATTACTTTTGATCAATTCTTGTACTATCCATATGAAATGTCTGACGCAATTGCCGAACAATTAGTAAATTATGATAGCTTTGCTTTAGTCTATTCTTTAATGAAGCAAATAAATAATAAGGCTGGAATTAAGAATATTTATTTTGATTTAACATGTAATCTTGGTGGCGGTGTCATCGCGGCAATTAGCATCTTGGGTTATATGACTAATAACGTTGAAATGACTACTTACTGTCCTTTAACAAAAACAGCGGCCTCTCAATCATATAAAATCGACACTAATTTGGATGGCATATTCAACGAAGATGATTGCCTCGCTAATAAATATAAGTTCTTTGTTTTAACTTCAGCGATGTCCTTTAGCTGTGCGACATGGTTTCCACATTTAGCAAAAGAAAATGGGTGCGCCACTATTGTGGGTGAAAATACTGCTGGTGGTGCCTGTAATTCATATATTACCGCTACGCCAGATGGAAAGATCTTCCGTATTTCTGGTATTGCTCCTAGAGCCGGTTTTAAAGATAATCCAAGCGCTCATCCAGATGAAATCGCTCGTAATTATTAACAAAAAAATCCCCGTTTCCGGAGATTACATTTAAGTTTGGGGCGAGTGACCAGATTCGAACTGGCGAATGCCTGGTTCACAGCCAGGTGTGTTAGGCCTCTTCACCACACCCGCCAAATGCTTAAATATAATAATATTTTTATATGGTATTGTCAAAGTGTTTTGAAATAAAAATACCCCATCTGTGCAGTAGTTGCATGAATGGGGTATTTCTTTTGATTAGAATTCAATGACTTTGTCACTTGTAATGACTGTGATAAGGTCGACGACCCACCAAATCCAGCCAAGTAACACGGCGATAACAATCCAAACAGCCATCATTGCCCAGTTCTTTTCGTTGACTTTCTTGATGATACGATAGACCATCCAAGTTAAGTCAAGGTAGAAGATACAGAAGACGATTTTGAGGACTTTGGATAAGCCATCCATCCATTTAACGTAGCCCATGATTCTTTCTCCTTTATATTATGTTCTATGCGACGAGGAATGCCTTATAACCTAAGTAAGCCTCGTAAACATCGACTTTGGAAACAATTTCCATTGGTGCGTGCATGTTGAGCACTGGAATACCAGCATCGATAACTCTCATATTGTAGTTACCTAAGATGTAGGCAATTGTGCCACCACCACCTTGGTCAACTTTACCAAGTTCAGCGTTTTGCCAGTTAACTTTAGCTTCATCCATAGTGTTTCTAATGAAAGCATAATATTCAGGCATTGAATCGTTACTACCTGATTTACCACGGCTACCGGTATATTTATTGAAGACTAAGCCTTCACCTAAATAAGCAGCATTCTTTGGATCGTTAACTGATGCATATAATGGGTCATAACCCGCGCTGACGTCAGAAGATAACATTTCGCTATTTTCCATTGCTAAGCGTGCCGCCCATAATGGGTGATCGTTACCCGCTAAAGCGAGAAGTTTAGCAATAGCGTTTTCGAAGAATAAGGATTGAGCACCAGTGGCGCCGACAGAGCCGATTTCTTCTTTATCGACTAAAATACAGCAAGCAGTCTTATTGACCTTCTTAGTGTCTAATAAAGCCATTAAAGAAGTATAAGCACAGCTTCTATCATCATGACCATAACCAGCGACCATACTTCTATCTAGACCATAGTCTCTAGCAGGACCAGCTGGAACGATTTCGATTTCAGCAGAGATGAAGTCTTCTTCATCAATGTCATATTTTTCTTTTAATAAACGCAAGACATTAGCCTTAACTGGTTCTTTTTCATCTTCATCTATTGGCATAGAACCTAATGTGATATCAAGGTTTTCACCTTCAATAGCTTTTGCTAAGGTTTTGGCCATTTGGTCAGCGGATAAGTGAATTAATAAATCAGTGACACCAACGATTGGATCTTTTGGATCATCACCGATATTGATATCCACGACTGAACCATCTTTCTTACAAACCACACCGATTAAAGCTAGTGGAATTGTTGTCCATTGATATTTCTTAATACCACCATAATAGTGAGTATCACCTAAGGCAAAGCCTTTAGATTCATAGAATGGGTGTTCTTTTAAGTCTAAACGTGGGGAGTCAATGTGGGCTCCTAAGATTCTTAAACCATTTTCAATTGGTTCTTTGCCGATAATGAAAGCGGCAACATTTTTCTTTTTGTTAATGAAATAAACACGGTCACCAGCTTTAACGGATTTAACTTCTTCAGCATTCTTAAAGCCGTTGGCTTTTAATAACTTTTCAGCTTCACGGACCGCTAATCTTTCGTTTTTAGCGACAGTAATGAAGTCTTTGTAGCCTTCAGCGAAATCCATAACTGGTTTTTTGTCTTTATACTTTAACCAAGCATTTTTACGATACATAACTAATCTTCCTTTCTTAAATTTCGATACTGGTATCATTCTATAACATTTTTTTGAAATGTTAAGAAATACACTTATTTATTTTTCTTCAAAACCTTACTCAAACCCTTTTTCGCTGTTTCACGATATCCAGCGTGTAAATCTTTTCCAGTTAAATACATTGTTAATAATGATTCATCGAATGTGACTTTCGCGGTTTCTATTGGCATGATATCAACAATAGAAGCAGCGTTAATTGCCTTTAAAGCAAATATCGCACATCTTTCAATACATGGGATTTGAACATAACCTTTAACTGGGTCACAAGTTAAACCTAATGAATGCTCTAACGCTACTTCTGCGGATTGCGCAATCTTTTTATATTCATAGTTTAGAGCGGTCGCAATCATCGCTGCGCCCATTGCACACGCTACACCTATCTCTGCTTGACATCCTGCTTCCGCACCTGAGATAGAGGCATTGCTTTTAGCTAGTAAACCAATAAGACCAGCCACTAAGAAACCTTTACGAATATCTTCATAAGGAACTTTCTTCATTTCTAGATATTTAACAACACCTGGTATAACACCCGCACTACCACAAGTTGGGGCCACTACTATGACACCACCAGCAGCGTTTTCTTCACTAGCGGCAAATGAGGCAATAGCGACGTTAGTTTGAATATCATTTTCTTTATGTTCTTTAAGCATGTTTTCATACATGACTTTAGCTTTTCTTTTAACGTGTAATTCTCCAGGAAGTTCACCTTCAGCGGTGATGCCACGTTGGATAGATTCCTTAATCGCAGCGTATATTTCATCAATATAAGAAAGGATACTTTCACCTTCATGGAATAAAACATATTCCCATAAAGAGTAGCCATATTCTCGGCAATAATGCATGATTTCAGATAAGGTATGATGTGGATATAAATCACTACCGTCTTGCTTCTTTTCTTTATTTATCGAAATAGCGCCACCACCGATGGAAGCTTATCGAAATAGCGCCACCACCGATGGAAGCAATTATATCTTTCTTTTTAACACCACTTTTTAAGGTAGTTTCAAAGATCATCGTATTAGGATGTTTAGTCTTTTTTCTAGCGTCAAAAACAATACGATGATTAATACCTTTTAAATATTTATCAATAATGTAGTCAGTTAAGTGGCCTTTACCAGTGGAGGCTAAAGAACCGCATAATGTAACTTTAATGCTTTCAATATCTTGATATGTTTCTAGGATATATTTAACCGCATTAGTGGGTCCTATTGTGTGTGAACTACTTGGACCATGACCAATATAAAAGACGTTTTTAATTGATTGCATATTAATTTCCTAGTTCATCGTTGATAATTTGAAGAGCCTCTTCAGTCACTTCATCTTCATCAA
>CACWSI010000052.1 GCA_902763555.1 uncultured Erysipelotrichaceae bacterium
AAAAGCTTATGGTGCAGAACTTGTCTTAACAGATGGTAAGTTAGGTATGAAAGGCGCTATCGCAAAAGCGGAAGAATTACACGCTCAATATCCTAACAGTGTGATTCCAAGTCAATTCACCAACCCTGCTAATCCAAATGCCCACTACTTAACAACAGGTCCAGAAATCTTTGAAGAATTAAGTGGTCGTGTTGATATCTTTGTGGCTGGCGTTGGTACAGGTGGCACAATCTCTGGTGTTGGTAAATACTTAAAAGAACAAAATCCAGAAATTAAGATTGTGGCAGTTGAACCAGAATCTTCACCAGTCTTATCAAAAGGCACACCTGGTCCACATAAGATTCAAGGTATTGGTGCAGGATTTATTCCTCAAACACTTAACACTGAAATCTATGATGAAATTATCACAGTTTCAAACGAAGATGCCTTCGCTACAGGCAAACTATTAGCGAGAAAAGAAGGCTTACTTGTTGGTATCTCTAGTGGCGCTGCCGTTAAAGCGGCAACAATCCTTGCACAACGTAAAGAAAATCAAAGCAAAACTATCGTGGTTCTCTTACCAGATACTGGTGAAAGATATCTATCCACTGATATGTTTAAGGAAGAATAATTTAAGTAAAAATAGAGGAGACGGGCATTTGTTTCGTCTCCTTTTTCTTTGCTTTTTTATTTCTCAGATTGTTTATCTATGATCCAGGAATATGCCGCATATACAGTGCCTGGGAGAAAATGGATTTCTCCATTGTTAAAAACCACTTTTCCATCAGAAATGCCATATTCATATAGCGTTATTTTTTCTATCGTTTCGATGTTGTCACTTAAATATGTGAATTGTAAATCAAGCATCAAAGCATAGTTTTTGGTATCTATACTCTTAGTTGCCTTTTCTTTGTAAGGATAACCAGATAATGCGCCAATAGCACGTTCCGCAAATTCTTTTTCTTCGCTAACACGAGAATCTTTAATTTCTTCCACGTAACTATTTGCTTTTTGGTGGAAATACATCCTAGTTTCTATTACATCATCAGCGGTAAATGAAAAAGAGATTCGTGGCCAATCTTTTGCGTTGTATCCACAAGAGGACAAAGAAAGCACTATAGGCAGTATTGCAAGGCTTAGTAACTTTTTGTTCATAACTCTAATTTAACACATTTACTTAAAACAGTATCGATATATTCTAATTAATTTCAACTATTCCATTTGTGTTTTTATTCTTTTTTTGATTTAATGATTTTGCCGGATTCGCTATTATTGCGACTATTGCTAGTCTGCAGGTCTCCGGCTTTTTTATTTGCTATTTTTGTTCTTTCTTGTTTTACGACCTTGACCTTGTCATGACTTGTCTGTGATCCGCCGGTTTAACAAGCGTACTAGTTTTATTCGCGAGAATATGTTTAAATAATTGCACCGGTGATTTACCGCTCAAGTGGTGTCGTAGCCGGCTTTTTTATTTTTTTGAATTTTGATTCTTATTTAGACAATCGCACATGCATTTAAATGCTGTGTCATCACCCACCAAGCGAATCATATTATCAATGCTTCTTGTTTGAACAGAACCATTTTCATAACGGGTGATATCTTTTTCTCCAATATCAAGGAACCTTGCAAGTTGTCTTTGGCTCATTCCTCTTTTCGCTCTTATTTCTTTTATTTCAGAAGCAGTCAATAATCCTACTTTCTTTTTATAAGCATCATAGACGCAGATATCGTTTTCTCTTTCAATTTCATTAGATGAAAGCCAAGCACCACACTTCTTACAAACCAAGTGAAAAGAAGGAGCAATCACTTTAACACCGGAAACAATATGTTCTGTTTCACCGTCGACAATGTTACCAGGCATTAAATCTTGTTCATTTGGACAATAACCAAGGTATTCTTTTGTCTTATCAAGCATATAATGTTACCTCGTACGCAAGAACAATAATAATTATATACATTGGTATCATTTGATACTAGTATGTTTTTATTTATTTACTTTTTTATTTGTATTTGGTTTAATGGTTTTGCCGGGGCAATTATTATTCACGACATCAGTCTGTGATCGACCGGCTTTTTTTATTTCTGGATATGTCACATCAACAAAAGGCTTTTGTTCTAATTTGAACGGACTAAAATTTGTCTTCTTATCCTTTTCCTCTTTCTTGACAATGTACATTGGTTTGTCTCCCCCTGTTTTGAGGGGATTTTTCCTTTTCCAGTTCTTCTTTCCACCTGAAGTTTTGGAATGTGTCACACGATGGAAGATGTACTTATTCCCTTCTTCATCCACAATATAAGCTGGGTGTCCGTCATTAAAAACCCTCCTATTAATGTAATAGGGAGATTTTTTGATTTTTGTCCAAAAAAGTTATTATTCTCTACTTCTTGTGTTATCTGCAATGTTCCAACTAGCGATGATTCTCATCGCGATTAAATGCGAAACAAGAAGCACTACTAAGATAAATCCAAGCGCCATCAAAGCGGTTGGCCAAGAGAAAACAAATGGATAAACTTGGCTATTAGATGAGGCAAGTGACAATAAGATATAGATTGATAAAGCACCTGCTGGTAAGCCAAATAAAGCGGAGAAGAATAACTGACTAATACTTTGTATTGTCCAGAAATTAGATATATCCATAACAGTAAAGCCAATAGCCCTTAAAACCGTTAATTGTCTTTGTTGTTCCATTAAAGCGTTTTGTGACATGATCGTTAAGATAATAAAGGCCATGCCTATAGAGAAGGCCACCATAATGGCAATCATCACATCCATTGCGTCAAAAATACTATGTAAGTCTTTAGATAATGATGAAGTAAAGACTGTTAATGATTGATTCTTATTTTCTGCGATATAGTGCTGTAAATCCGCTTCGGTCGTGACATTCATAATATAGCTAGTAACATAACTAACTTCTAATTTTTCCATCTGCTCTAATGAGAGATAGGTGATTGGATGGAAGTATTGATATGAAATATCACTCACTAAGACACGTTTATTATTAATTGATATATAATCACCTTTTTTAACATTAAGTTCGTTAGAAACGGTTTTTGGTAGGATTACACCATTTTCTGGGACATATAACTTACCATGTCCATTAGAATTTGGAATATGGATTAATCTATCAACGGCGCTGTTAGAAACATCGACCGCGAGACATTCAACATAAACGTTATGATCAGTGTTATCGACTTTTAAGTAGGTATAGTAGCAGTTAACAAAATCTTCAATAAACCCACTACCGTCTGCCTTAACTTTGCCGCCCTCATAGAAACTAAGGACATCTTCTTTAGTTTCAGCAGCGGTTAGATATACTTGTGCATCATAGTTAAGTCTTCTATCAACAGATTGACCCACTAATTCGTTTTTAGAAACACCAAATAATGTCGCTAAAAGAATCATTACTAATGAGGCAAAGATAGAGAAGGTAGAAACAAAGAATCTTCTTGGATTTTGTAAGATTGAGTTAGTACCTAACTTAATATTCATAGGCGCTTTATCAATGAATCTTTCAACAGGAGCAGGTAATCTCTTTCTTTTTGCTTCATTAGAGATAGTTGCATCTTTTGGTGTAATCTTAAAGATTCTTTGAGTGGATATTAAAGTAGTAATAATTGTAAAGATAATTAATAATATTGCAGCGGCACCCACTACCCAAGGATTAAGCAAGGAATTAATTGTTGGAATAGAATATGTATTTTTCATAATTCCTGATAGGAAGATATTTAACGCAAAGCCTGCAGGGGCGCCTATTAGTACTGAGGCTATTGCCATTAAAACAGTGTAGATAAGGAATAACTTAATAATGTCCCATTTACCCACACCTACAGAAACAAAGATACCTATTTGAGGGGTCATAGCCTTAATGATTTGATTAATAAATAAGCCCACAACAATCATTGCGACTGTATAGAAGAAGACTGGTAAGAATACTGCAGCGATTTGAACTTGGGCTAAAGCGCGGTCCATATAAGCAATATGTGGCATATATGTTCTTACTGTTGTGCCTTTAACTTCCATGCCTTTCTTTTCAAGTCTTGCGGTAATTCTATCAACTGCGTCATCTAACTTAACGCCTTCTTTATTCTTAACTAAAACTTGGTTAGACCAGTGGCTCACAAAGTGATCATCCGCTACAGCTTCAACAAGATCTGGAATTGTTATACCAGTTACAGCAATCGCTTTTTCATAATACTCTTTATAGATTGTGTCACCGCTTTCAATGCGGTCATGAACCATCTGGCCTAATACTCTTAGACCCCTAGATAATTCAACTTCACTTGCGTAGATATAACCAAAGTCATGGTTATCTGACCAAATATAGTTATTCGCTCTTGGATAAATACCTTCGGGAGTTTCTACAATCTCAGCGATATAGAAATTAGCGTACATATTTAAGAAGCCTAATTCCACGACATCACCTAGTTTAAAGTTATTGTTTTTAGCGAACTTTCGACAGACTGAAATATTAGCGGCGACATCAACTTCTTTACCACGATAATTAATAGCTTTAGTGACATATGGTGTACTTTCTAAAACATATCTCTTAAAGATTTGATTCTTAAATTCACTATTTGGATCATCATCATAAGAAAAGACTCTAGCCACAAGTGTTCTATTTGGTTTTCTAAGATAACAGTCCACTGTTAATCTAGAATCATATTTATCAATGACATCGGTTAATTTATCTAAACAATCAAGATTTTCTCTTCTAACAAACTGTGTGGACACTAGTTCGTCCATGTCTTGATATTCGTTAACATAGTTAATGTAATGATTTTTAGTGTTCACTATGGATGAACCAAAGCAACACAAAAGAGCGACCGATAACATGCTTACAAAAACCATGGAAAAGAACAATCCAAGGAATCGTTTAAAGAATGGTTTAAGCATGGTTTTAATCATTACCACTCAACCTCTTCTGCTTTAACAATATGTGGATTAATTTTATCGGAGACGACTTTACCGTTTTTCATTGTGACAATACGGTTAGCCATCTGGGC
>CACWSI010000053.1 GCA_902763555.1 uncultured Erysipelotrichaceae bacterium
TATCTAATTTGAGGGAATGCTACGGTCTCATAGGAGTGTTCACTAGCGAACTTTCTAATAGAGTTAGCGTATTTCACATCTTCTTTCTTAGTGACTTCAATACCAAGATAAAAGCCACTCTTAAAGAGATTGTTCCAGTTTAATAAATATCGATTAAAGCCATCATTGTTTTCTACGAAAAGTTCTTTAAATTTACCGTTAGAAGTTTCAATAACGGCTAATAATCCTTTAGTGTGTTCTTCCAAGAACTTTCTATCGAATTCTTTCTTTTGAATCGCTGTAGAAATCTTTAATAGATTACGATAGCCTTCTTCGTTAATAGCGTACACACCCAAAGTGTCATCATCTAATTTGATTTCTAAACCAATAATAGTGGGCTTTCCTAAAGCTTCCATCGCTTTGATAAAAGAAGGAACGCCATATAAGACACCCTTATCACAGATGCCCATACCAAAATAGGCGTTTTTATTAACGCCAGTAGCGATTCTTTCGATAGTTAAACCACTTTGAAGAAAAGAATAGCAAGAGACAACACGTAGTGGGACGAAGTTATTCATGCTCCTATTGTAGCGCACTTGCGCATAAAAGAGAAAGAAAAAAGGTACCCTAATGGCACCTTTTTAAGTTCAAATTTTCTTATTAATCAAGGAACAAATCGTCCAAGTCTTTAATAAAGGCTGGAAGTTGATTTAGATTATTAATCTTCGCGCCACTGGCTTGAGCGTGACCGCCGCCTTCCCATTTAGCCGCAACACCGTTGATGGCTTTGCCTTTACTTCTAATCGAGACTCTCCAACAGTTATCTTTTGGATCTTCAGTAATAGAGCACCAAGCATTGATGCCTTCAATGTTAGAAAATAGGTTAACGTTTTCTTTACCTCTTTCAGTGGTGATATTAAGTTCTTTTTGAATCTTGTCTTCAAGGACATAATAGGCCACACCATGTTCAGAAACAGAGAAGTGGTTGAGAATATAAGCGGTGACTTTTAAGTCATCAAGTTTCTTTTGGTACATTCTGTTATAGACTTCACTTAAGTCAATACCCGCTTCTAATAAATAAGAAGCAGTGACGAATGTGGCTTTAGAGGTAGATGAATATTGGAATCTACCAGAATCACCCGCAATACCAGAATATAAATATGAGGCTGCTTGCTTACTTAAAACATAGTTTCCTTTAAAGGAGAGTAAGATATCAGTAAGAATTTCTGCAGCGGCGCAAGCGTCAGTTCTCACAACTTGCACTTTGCCATATTTTTCGACTTCTGGGTGGTGATCAATTTTAATTTTAAATTTAGCCTTTTTCCATCTTGGATCACTAATACGAGAAGTGTTCGCTGTATCTAAAATAATGGCTAAGAATGGTTCTTTGAACCAATCCTCAGGTAAACGATCCATTTCAGGATATAGACGTGGGGTGAATGTCACATGGTTATCACCAAGAACATGAATTTCTTTATTTGGGAAATTATCTTTAAGCCAAGTGGCTAAACCCATTTGTGAACCAAGGGCATCAAAGTCAGGCATTGCATGTCTAAAAATAGCAATCCTGTCATAGCGTTTAATCGCGCTTAAAATACGAGTGATTTCTTTCTTGTTTGGTTTAAGGAAATTAGCAAGAGTGGAATCAAGTTTCATATTATTTACCTTTCACACACATATCATAGGCATCACGAGCAATCATCACTTCTTCATCAGTTGGGATGATAGCGACTTTAATCTTACTATCAGCAGTGGAGATTAAAGCTTCTTTACCATGTAATGTCATATTGAAATCATTATCAATCTTCACACCTAATGCTTCTTCAAGTAACTTACAAACATCTCTTCTAGTTCTTGGTTCATTTTCACCAATACCAGCGGAGAAGATAATTAAGTCACAACCACCTAATCTCACATAATATTGACCGATAAAATCGGCAATTCTTCTATTGAAGATTTCATTAGCTAAGATCGCGTGTTTATCACCAGCTTCGGCAGCGGCAAGAACATCTCTAGAGTCATTAGAAATACCAGACACACCTAAGAAACCAGATTTCTTATTGAACATTTGATAAACTTCTTCCGCGGATTTACCTGTCACACTAACAACATAGTTGAAAACAGATGGATCCATATCACCAGTACGTGTACCCATCATGATACCACCTAAAGGTGTTAAGCCCATTGAGGTCGCAACACACTTACCATCTTTAATCGCAGTAATGGAAGCACCAGAACCAATGTGGCAAGAGATAATACGTGGATGTTCCACACCTGGTAAATATTTAAGACCTTCTTGGGCTAAATACTTATGGGATGTACCATGTGCACCATATCTACGAATATCGTATTTTTCAGTTAATTCATAAGGAATTGGGAATGTATAATCCGCTGGTCCCATTGTTTGATGGAAAGCGGTATCAAATGTCGCAATCGCTGGGCAGTTTGGAAGAGCTTCTTTGAAGGCTCTAAAACATGTTAAGTGCGCAGCATTGTGAAGTGGGGCAAGCGGAATTAAAGATTCAATCTTCTTTTCTGTATCTTCGTTAAATAAAGCAGAAGCACTGAAGTACTTACCACCTTGAACGATACGGTGACCGATTGCCTTAATTTCATTAAAATCTTTAATAATACCTTTTTCGATAAAAGATTTGACCACTAATTGAGCGGCAACACCATGATTTGGGAATGCTGGATTAGTGACATCCTTTTTATCACCATATTTAATTGTAAAAATACCGTCTGGTAAACCAATTCTTTCACAGTTACCAGAACATAAAACTTTTTCTTCTGGCATTTCATAAAGTTTGAACTTCAA
>CACWSI010000054.1 GCA_902763555.1 uncultured Erysipelotrichaceae bacterium
CCATATAAATTTCTAATTCCTTTCAATAAATTCCTTGAATATTATATCAAATATTCATTATTTGACAAATGGATTTACTCTCCGCTCTATCTCGAGGGTAGATGAAGGACCATGTCCTCCATAGAGTTTTGTCTCATTTGGTAAGGCTAATATTTTTGCCATTGAGTTATTTAATTCCTTAGGTTTAGCGCTTGGTAAATCAGAGCGGCCCACACTATGCATGATAATGAAATCACCAGTGAATAGAAGGCCACTTTCTTTAAGATAAAAGCACACTGAACCAGCGGTATGATAAGGTACGGCAATGACCTTAATATCTTCATTTAATAAATGAAGAACTTCGTTATCAGCGATGGTATTTGCTTTGCTTTTTATCACAAGATTTTCACCTAAAAGGTATGACACATTAGCGTATGTATCACTGAGCTTATCTTCATCATCAAAGCCAATATATAAAGGTGCATTAAAAGCTTCCACTAAAACATCAACACCACGCATATGGTCAACATGACCGTGCGTTAATAAGATAGCCTTTAGGTTAAGCTCATTTTTCTTAATATAATTAACGATTCCTGGATATTCTTTAGCGGGATCTATGACGACGCAGTTATTGTCAGAGTCGATTAAAAGATACGTATTAGCGTATAATTCATCCACACCTTCATATATAAAAGGAACTACTTTAATCATAGGCACAAAAAAATAGGCACAGGCCTATTATTTCTTTTTCTCACGATGGAGAGTAACTTTTTTGCAACGTGGGCAATACTTCAATTTTCCTCGCCACATTCTGTGCATTTAAGTGTTAATGAGATTCTATCATCTTTGCTTGCCATTTGATTTTCTCCTTCAAAGTCGCTTAAATATCTTACCACAGGTAAAATATAATGCAAATATATTTTTTATTAATAAACTAGGTTATAATACTGGCATATGAAACGAACAGAAACTAGACAAGCAAAGATTGGACGTATCACCATTGGTGGTCAGAACAAAGTTTTAATCCAATCAATGTGCAAACATAAGACTTCTCACGTTGAAGAAGTCGTTAAAGAAATTAACGAATGCGCGAAATTAGGCGCAGATATGATGCGTGTCTCCATCCTTGATGAAGAAGACGCTCAAGCGATTAAAGAAATTAAAAAACAAATTAAGATTCCATTAATTGCAGACATCCATTTTAATGGTGACTTCGCTATCCAAGCGATTAAAAACGGTGTTGATAAGATTAGACTTAATCCTGGAAACATTTCTGATGAGGCTAAAATTAAAGAAATCGTTGAACTTGCCAAGAAAAAACACGTTGCTATTAGAGTGGGCGCTAACTCGGGATCAGTCAGCCAAGAATTCGTTGACGCTGATATTCCATTGGCCCATAAGCTTCTCTTATCCGCAAAGAAACAAGTTCAAATTCTGGAGAAATATGATTTCCATGACATTGTGATTTCTTTAAAGGCCAGCAATATTAGAGAAACGATTAATGCCTATGAACTCGCAAGCGAGTTATTCCCATATCCTTTACATATTGGTATTACCGAAGCGGGCCCATATGATTTATCAGTTATTAGAAGTACCGCTGGTTTGGCGCCTCTTCTTTTAGAAGGAATAGGGGATACCATTAGAATTTCCATTACTGGCGACGCGCAATCTGAAGTCATTGCCGCGAAACGTTTACTCCATGACTGTGGATTATACGAAAATTATCCTACATTTATTTCTTGTCCAACATGTGGCAGAACCCAAGTTGACGTCAAACCATTAGGCGCTAAAGTCTTTAAGTATCTTGAAGACAATAGTATCAAGCTTACTGTCGCCGTGATGGGTTGCATCGTCAATGGACCAGGTGAAGGCAAGAGCGCAGATATCGGTATCGCAGGTGGCAAAGGCCAATATGTCATCTTCAAAAAAGGTCAAGTTATAAAAAAAGTGTCAGAAGACGAAGCTTATGACGCTTTAATTAAAGAAATAGATAGTTTACGCTAAATATTTATTCTTCCAACCATAAATGAATTTCTCGTCCCTTAACATTCTGATTTCATCAGAGTAAGGGGCTTTTTCATTAATATAAGGAGTTTCTAAGATCTTTGGAATATCTCTTAATAATGGATGATTAGCGAGTTTGCAAAGGGCATCAAAGCCAATTTCACCATATCCTAAGTTCTCATGACGGTCTTTATGCGCGCCTCTAATGTTCTTAGAATCGTTCACATGGACCACTAAAAGGTGCTTTAGACCGATGATTCTATCAAACTCGGCTAATAAGTCGTCAACTTGATTTACGTCGTAGCCAGCGTCATGTACGTGGCATGTATCAAGACAAACGCCTAAACGCTCTGGATACTTACAGTTATCAAGAATCTTTTTCACGTCTTCAAAGCAAGTACCGATTTCAGAACCTTTGCCCGCCATAGTTTCTATGGCGATTCTTACATCGGTGCCATCTTGGGCTAAGACTGTATCTAAGTTTTCCACTAAGTTCTTAATGGCTTCTTCAGAACCGAGACCTAAATGGTTACCTGGATGTAAGACAAGAATCTTCGCGCCAAAGGCGTGTGTTCTTCTAAGTTCACTTGTGAGTGTCTTAAGAGTTAATTCTAAAAGATCAGGACGGCTTTTATTAGCAGGATTCATGATATAAGGAGCATGAACGACTATTTTACTTTCATCAAAGCCTTGCTCTTTGAGCAAAGCACGTCCTTCTTCAATCTTAAGATCACTTAATGGCTTACGGAATGTATTTTGTGGCGCACCTGTATAAAACATAAATGTTGTAGCACCATAGCTAATAGCTTCTTTAACGCTGCCTAGATAATAATCTGGCCCGTTCATGCCAACGTGAGAACCAATTAATAAATCCTTAGCCATAATTATTTCTCAATTCTAATGTCTTTAATAACGACAGCTTCAAGAGGTCTATCGTTTGGACTTGTTATCACTGATGCAATAGCATCAACGACTTCAATGCCTTTGGTAACATGACCAAATGCGGCATATTGACCATCTAAGAATTCGCCATCTTTATGCATAATGAAGAATTGGCTACCAGCGGAGTTTGGATCCATAGCTCTGGCCATGGAGATAACGCCTCTTTTATGACTGATTGGGTTATTAACGCCGTTCGCGGCAAATTCGCCTTTAATACAATAGCCAGGACCGCCAGTGCCGTTGCCCTTTGGGCAGCCGCCTTGAATCATGAAGCCTTTAATGACACGGTGAAAGGTTAATCCCTTATAGAATCCCTTGTCCGCAAGCTTCACAAAGTTATCAACGGTGATAGGCGCAGTGTCTCTATCTAATTCGACTTCAATTGTGCCATATTTGTTAATTTCAATGATTGCTTTCATATTTTTAATATCTCCTATATATCTTTGATATAGTTTTACTAATAAATTACTACTTTATTACTTCAGGCATTTCCTC
>CACWSI010000055.1 GCA_902763555.1 uncultured Erysipelotrichaceae bacterium
ATGGGGTTATTGAAAGAACGATTATTTTCATTATTTTTCGTACTTATATCCGTATTCCTTCAAAGAAGAAGGTGATTCTCTCCAGCCTTCATCCACTTTCACTTGAAGTTCTAAAAAGACATGTTGGTTAAGTAATTTTTCAATGCTCATTCTCGCTTTAGTGCCGATCTCTTTAATGCGGCTACCGTTTTTACCGATAACGATACCTTTTTGGCTTTCTTTTTCAACGATAATAGAAGCAAATATTTGCATAGGTTTCTTTTCCCATTCAATGTGGTCCATATAAATTGCCACAGAATGTGGAACTTCTTCTCTAAGAGTCTTTAAGACCTTTTCACGGATGATTTCTTTAATTTGGAAGATTTCATCTTTATCAGTAATCATTTCTGGAGGATAGTAAGCTGGTCCTTCAGGTAGCATATTTCTGACTGTTTTAATCACTTCATCAATATTGAAGCCTTCTTTAGCGACAGCGTCGATAAATGTGGCTTTTTCAAAATAAGCGCGATAGATCTTCTTGAGTTCTTCAGTCTTATCTAATCTAGCTAAATCAATTTTATTGAAGACAATAATTAATGGAACATTATGGATGTCTAAATGGTCAATAACGAAAGTATCGCCAGTGCCGAATGGTTTAGAAGCATCCACCACTAAGATGGCTACATCAACGTCATGCGCGGCGCTATAGGCCATATTGTTCATCTCTTTACCAAGTTGTTGCATTGGCTTATGGATACCAGGAGTATCTAAAAAGACGATTTGAGTTTCTTCATCGTTATAGATACCGATGATATTGTTTCTTGTGGTTTGTGATTTATCAGTGACAATTGAGACATGATGGTTTATTAAACCATTCAAAAGCGTAGATTTACCAACGTTTGGTCTACCTAAAATAGCGACGAATCCGGATTTCATTATTTCAAATCATCTCCTGAAAACGCTAATGGAAGAAGTTCATCAATATTAGTTTTATAACTATCACCTTTAAGGTTTGTGAGTAAGATCTCACCATCTCTTGGGAATAATTCGCTAATCACTTGTCTACATGCGCCACATGGTGAGCATGGAGCGTCTGTGTCTGCAGCGATGGCTAAAGCCACAAAGTCAGCTTTCTTATAGCCATTCATCATCGCATTGTATAAGGCGTTTCTTTCAGCGCACATACATAAAGGATAGGACGAGTTTTCAACATTGGCCCCTAAGAATACTTTACCATCTTTACAAAGTAAAGCGGCGCCTACTTTGAAGTTGGAATATGGGCTATAGGATAATTGTCTGGCCTCTACGGCTTGTTGCATTAATTCTTCATCTCTCATAAGGTTACCTCACGCTAAGATTTCTTCTTGTAAAGAAAACATTATTTTTTCATCATCTTCTGTCATATGGTCATAGCCAAGAAGATGTAATAATCCATGAACGAATAGGAACTTAAGTTCACGGTCTAGACTATGGCCATATGCAGTAGCTTGTTCTCTGGCTTTATCGAATGAGATATAAATCTCACCGAGGACGACCATTTGTTTAGAGTGAAAGATTTTATCTTTATTTTCATCTCCATCTAAGAAAGCAAAGGAGATGACATCTGTTGGACGGTCAATTTTGCGATATTCTCTATTGATGTTATGAATGAATTCATTGTCAACGAATGTGACACTGATATAAGGATCAAACTCTAAACCGAGATGGTTAAGAGTCTTAACCACTAATGATTCATAGACGCCTTGATAATCGTTTAATGATTCGTCGAAAGAGTTAAAATCGAGTTCCATGATGAAATCATAACATTAATTATTTATGTTTTCTATCAATTTCATCTTGATGAACGATATTATTCACTCTCGCTTTACAAAGTAAGTTCTCTTCTAAACGCTGATCATAACCAAATAATGGCGTTAAGGATTGATAAAGCAAGATAGATAAGCACGTATAGAAAATGATGTTAGGAATAGAGAAGGACTTTTCAGCAACACATAGAGCTAGACTAGCGATGAGCAAGAAAAGCGCCACTACTCCTTTCTTAGCGAATTCCATGTAGGCAAAGCGATAAGCCTTAACCTCCATAGTTTTAACCTTCATTTCAACACCATCAACATCACTTGTGCCTCTGAGCTCACATTCCTCCTCATAGATTTCTTTCCCGAGACTGTTTTTATAAGGGGAGAAAAAGAAGACATCGAGATAAGCGGCTAGTAAGGAAGCAAAGATCAAAATGAGATAATCAAGTGAGTTGATAATCGAAATGGTAATGATGAGAATAACGATGAGCAAAGAGAAGAGAAGATTCAGGCCACTACTTAAAGAACACTTCTTGTATTCTTGTCCGCGCTTATAGAATTCGAAATAATCATGACTGCGTACGTAAGGCAAGAATCGTCTCAGATATTTATCGAAGCGCTGCATTCTTTTAAGCAAACTAAATCTTAACAAGATTTCACTTGCGATACCTAAACCCGCAAACACTAGGGGTAGAACAATGTTGCCATCGGGTTTAATAAAGAATGTAGCGACAGCGATAAATACTGCGGTAAGGACTTGTAAGATTGATGAAACCAATGTGCCTTTTGGGTCCTTTGAGTCAATAACGTTATAGGGGTATGGATGCTTTTGAAAGCCATTGACTGCTAAAAGGGTGCCGTCCCAATCTTTAATAAGCGTATCAATCTTTTGCCACTTGATGCCTGTAGCAGGGTCATGCACTTTGACTTTATTACCTTTTCTTTGACTCACTAAAACGGCGTGTGTCGTTTCGTTTGGTCC
>CACWSI010000056.1 GCA_902763555.1 uncultured Erysipelotrichaceae bacterium
AGAAGAAATAAAATCAACTTCTTAAGACATAATAATGTCGCAGTTATTTCCCGTGTGGAAAGACATCTTGGTGATAAGATCTTTGATTCTCCATTATTAGATGAAATATGGAAAGGTAAAAAGATTAAATACGAAGATGATTTAGAAATGCCAACCTTTACCACTCAAGCGGCATTCCTCTATAGCTCCACAATATTGAATAAATCTGGAATTAAATTTGATTCTAATGTTTTCAATGCCTATGACCCATCATTTAAAGGCCTCCATAGTGGTGAAGACTTTAGAAGATCAACCTGGTCAGTCACGGGTTTAGAAAGCTTTATTAACTGCCCATTTAAATATTACTTAACTAAACTTATTCCTTTAGATAAAAACGATTATTCAAAGAGATTTATCGGCACGGCGATTCATAAGGTATTTGAGAAATTTAATCACATTGATTATGTTTTTGAAGATGCCTTAAAAGAAGGCGAAATGGCCTACTATAAAGAATTTGAAAAAGTTGGTATCACTCCAACACCTAGAGATAAAGCCTTATTAGAAATTTCACAAACATGGCTAAGAAGATTTATGAAGACATATCAAAAGGTGCAAGGAGTCACTAATTTTGCTAAACCAGTTGAAGATGACTATGAAAAATCAATCCAATTCTACTTAGAAGACGAAAATAACGAAACTTATAACTTCTATGGCAAGATTGATAAGATTGTCATCTCTGAAAGCAATGGACATAAATACTACTCCATCATCGATTATAAAACCGGTATGGAAGACTTTAATCCTTTAGAAGTATTCTTAGGTAAATCTATTCAATTACCTCTTTATTACTACGCAATTGAAAATAATATCCAACCAAGTCAATACACCCAAGATGGTGAATTCGGTGGTTTCTATATTCAACATGTCTTCTTTAGCACAATCAAAAGTGCACTTAAGGATGTTAATAAACCAACATTATCCGAAAAGAGACTAGCCCAACAATCTCGTTTAGCGGGTATTAACAAGGATTCTGCTTCCTATATTGCCTCGATTGATAGAAGTGCTTTTAAAGACGATGGCTCTCTTAAGAGCAATGGTGGTGACTTATTACAACTTAAGCATCAATTTAAAGAAAGCGACTCTGATGAAATTATCATCAAGGATGATGGCATTGGTTTACCTAGATATAACTTAGATGATTTAGTGGATGACGCCAAACACGCGGCAATAAACGCAATTCATAGAATATGTGAAGCAGATTTCATTATCCAACCAACTTCATATTCATTATTAGAATTCGACGCTACTAAGACAGTGTGTAATAACTGTCCATATCGTCGTGTCTGCTATCGCAGTAAATTAGATGTTAAAGATTATAAAAAAGATGTACTTAAACATTTTAAGAAAGGAGCTAAATAAGTATGGGTTTTAATAAAGAACAACAATCCGCGATTGACGCTCCGATTAATAGAAATGTTTTAGTAGCCGCTGGTGCGGGTTCTGGTAAAACTAGAACTCTCGCGGAAAAGGTTTTCACCATCATCGATAAAGGTGAAGTTAAGCCAAGTGAATTGTTAGTGTTAACATTCACTGATAACGCAGCGCACGAAATGCGTGAAAGAATTATTGCCACATTTAAAGAAAGAGAAAAAGAAGATATCGCCGAACAAGTAGCCTCCGCGCATATTCAAACATTTGACTCGTTTGCGAGATTCTTAGTGGTTATGTACGCTGATGCATTAGGTATTTCATCTAATGTTAATCTCGTTAATAGTGATGTGATATCCGCGAAGAAGAGTGTTTATCTCGATGAGATATTTGATGAATATTATAACGACGATGATAAACGTGAAAGACTAGTTAAAACATTAGCTAAATTTAATCTAGATTCTGATAGAAACACCAAGAAAGTTATCATCGATTTATGTAAGCAATTAGATAAACTTCCTTTGGAAAGAAAAGAAGAACTAGTTAATAACTACGAAGAAAAATTCTTAAGTGATGAATATTTTAATAAAGTCATTAATGATTTAGTAACCTCTAGTAAAAACATCATTATTGATACGATTAAAGAAGCTTATTTCGTAGAAAAGAATCATGCAGTTCTTGATAGTGATAATCCAGAATTAATCGCTAATCTATTTAACGATAAATCCGCTTTTAATGTTGATATTAATCTTTGCAATTTTATCTGTGGTGTTAACCAAGAATATTATCAAAAATTAAAAGAAGCCTTATGTTTAAATGGACAAGACTTTGTTAGCAAAATACATGAAATCGCTAACGATAAGAACTTCAAGTTCTCAATGAGTAAGAAGAACCCAACAGGGGATGAAAAAGATAAAGCGGTCTTTGATGTCTTTAAAGGTTTATCCAAGAAGTTAGACATCGTGATGTGTATTGAAGATGTTGATGCAGAAATCAACAAACTTAAGTACTTTAAAGATGACATATCGCTTCTTTTAGAAATCGTTAAGAAACTTAATAAGAAGTTAGATGACTATAAACGTATCACTAATTCCTTTGAGTTTAACGATATCCTCTTAATGGCGGTCTCTCTTCTAACTAATCCAAAATACAAAGACCAAGCAGTTAAGATTCGTAAACAATTTAAATTCATCATGGTGGATGAATATCAAGACACTAATGATTTCCAAGAAGGATGGCACCAGCGCACATCTATTCTGTGTAGGTGACGCTAAACAAGCTATCTATGCTTTTAGAAATTCTAAAGTAGAACTATTTACTAATAGACAAAAAGCTTATAGCGGTGGTGAAGATAACCAAGTCATCTTAATGCATAAGAACTATCGTTCAGGCAAAAAATTACTTAACGAAATTAACCATATATTCAAGTTCTATATGACATTAAGTCATGGTGGTATTGATTACGCCTTCACTAATGAGGGATTAGAATATGATGAAGAACATGGCCCATATTCTAAACTCCCATATGATAACTTTGGTGTCTCACGTATTGTTTCAGTATCAGGTGAAGATGATGATTCAGCTGAGGATCCTAAGGTATGGGAAGCCGAGGCTATCGCTAATGATATTAAAAACAAAGTTAAGAATCATTTTAAGATTTATAAACGCACCAAAGATGGTGGTGAACTAGTGGATGCCTCTTATGGTGACTTTGTCATCATTATGAGAAAAGGCACTGGCTTTGAGATGTATCAAAACGTCTTTAAAGCGGCTAATGTACCTTTGAATAATAAATTTAAAACTAATCTCAAAGAGATTAATGCGATTTTGTTGTTACAATCCCTCGTGGAATTAATCGTTAATGAAATGCATCCTATGGAAGATAGTGATAAGGCTTTCTTATTTGCCTCTGTCGCCCGTAGTTATATTTATCAATATGATGATCAAACAATCTATGACATCTTAAAAGAACATGATGAAAATAAGATTGATGAAGACCCAATTATGAAAGAGGTGCATCAGTTTATTGAAAAAAATAAGGACGTCAGTGCTTATGAATTCTTCATTAATATGATTAACTTCTTTGGTATCGTAGATAAGCTTTGCTTAGTAGGCGATGTTGATGATAACGTCAGTAAGATTGAATCATTAGGCGCAATTCTTGCCTCTCAAGAAAAGATGGGTGATACCTTAGAGGATTTCGTCAGATTCTTAAAAGATATTAACGATTACTCATTAGACTTAAGTGGTGACACCACGATTAAAGTGGACAATGCAGTTGATATGATGACTATTCACGCTTCTAAAGGTTTAGAAGGAAGAATAGTGTATCTTCCAGTAAGTTTTAATCAATTAACACAAGGCAATAATGCGGAAAAGCCAGATTATATCTTTGATGAAAAATATGGCATTATTCTTCCTTATTATAATTATGATATAGAAGATGTTGATGAAGACGGTAACATCAAAGATGTTGTCGTGGATACTTTACCATCAATGCTTCTTAAAAATAGTGATAAAGACCCAGAAAGAGATGAACATGTCCGTTTATTCTATGTCGCTTTAACCCGCGCGGAAAATATTGTCTATATTGTTGGGGATAAACTAAGTGGTGATAATAGAAAGAAAGAAACTCTCTACGGCATGCTTTCTTACTTACCTCATTATCAAAGAATTGATGAAGGATATATCGCTAGAAAGATTAAAGAAAAGCAAGTCGATCCAGCCTTATATCAACAATACTTAAAGACTGTTGAAATAATTAAAAATATTAATCTCATGTCCGCGGAAGGAATGGACGCTGATTTATATAGCAAATTATTTAATAAATATTACACCGATAAGCTAACTAAAATCTTAGAACAACAAATCTATATGTTATTTAAACCTCTCTTTAGGGAGTTCTATCTAAGGTTTAAAAACATGACTCGTGATCCGTTAATGGACGCAACATTCTATGGCTATTATCGTTATAAAAAAGAATTTAAGTCCATCGAAGAACTTGAAGAAACAATTAATGAAGATGCGAATGGCACAGTTGATTTAAATATGACCATTAATGATTTTGTTAATGCGGTTATTACTGGTAACTGTGCTTACTTCTATAGCAAAACTCAAGCGGCTATTATGGCAAAACTAACAGAAGAAGAGATACCGTATGGCTTATTTGATGTTTTGTTACCAGTTTTTGTTAGGGGGTTTGACTGTCAAAAACGCTTCATTTTTGAATCATATGAGAACAAGGATTATCGTGATACAACATTAATCTTTGAAGGTATGGATGAATTTGAAGATGAAGCAGAAGAATATGCTGAAGAAGTCATTAGTAAGATTGACCAATTACCAGTGGATGATTCCGTCATTACTTTCCCAACCATTATTAAAGAAAGAGCGAGCAAACAACGCCACTACGATGAAGCGGTGGAAGATACAATCCCAGATCAAGTTTTAACTCGTGGTGTCTACCTCCATAGATTAATGGAACTCGTCGACTTTGTGAACAAAGATACTTCTTTCATTAAAAATGAAAAAGATAGAAAACTAATCGATAATGTTTTAAGTAATCCAGTCTTTAATGATTTAGGTAGTGCAAAGATCTATAAAGAATATGGCTATTATGATGAAACATTACAAACAACAGGTTTCATTGATTTACTATATTTCAAAGATAATGAATGCTATATCGTTGACTATAAGTTTCGTTCTATTGACGATGAAGCTTATGAAAGACAGTTAAGAATCTATCAACGTAACGTGCAGTTATTATTTAATATTAATAAGGAACACATGCACCTGTATTTATTATCACTAAGTGAAAACCGTATTAAAGAGGTTCAACCAGAATGAACATTAAAGAAT
>CACWSI010000057.1 GCA_902763555.1 uncultured Erysipelotrichaceae bacterium
ATCGTTACTCTTAATGACATAATAGAAGCCACTTTCTAGTCCAATGCGGTCTAAATGACGTCCTAAGGCGTTATTCGCGTGGTTCCTTAATGAGAAGTAATAAGAACCATTATCGTCCTTTGTTTCGTCCATTATGCGTATTAAAGCCTGATTGACAGTGCCGTCTTGAGATAAAGGATTAATTTCATCATTATTTGCTTGATACGCAATGACATAACGTTTGTTAACAGAATCTAAGGCAATGATACCAGCGTAGTTAATACCAAAGTATTGTGCGGTTGTCTTAATGGTGTTTTGAATAATCTTATTATTTTCATTAAAGTTATTCATACCATGTTTCATTGCTGCTAATGGAGCGATGATTTTACTCATGCTATTGAGGTTAGTGGAATTTCTTAAAATAGCGTTACTCTTTAAGGAATGTAAACGGTTTGGTAAGTAGAAGAAAATATCGTTACCTTGACGTTTCGCGTAACGTAAGTCTGGGAATAATTCATTAACGTCACTATATGGATAGCAAACCACGGAGAAACGCGCGGTTAAAGGAGTAATACCTTCCGCGAGACGTTTAGAGATAGAAGCACTACGCATACATGTTTCTAATTGTTCTTTAATTTTGCTTAAAGAATCAATTCTTGGTAAATAGAGATAGATACTCTTACTATCTTCACCAAGGACATATAATGGTTGCTCATAGTCATAGAAGTTATCTTGTAAGACTTTGAGAATATAATCGATATTCTTCTTAGTTAAGGTTTCATCTTCAAGAGCGTAATATGTTTCGATAATGATATTGCGATAGTTTTGTGATCTAAAGATGATGTTATCGAGTTCTCTTTTGAAAGATTCAAAAGTAACGAGATGTTTTTCTTTATCAATATAATCTAATTCAATATCATCAAAGTTATTTTCATTAGGAATAAGAGTGGCGCCGATTAATTCTTTTCTTAAGACATCAACGTGTTCATTTAATTCAGCGATTTCTTTATATTGACTTTTATTTGGATATTCATGGAATTCATTATCGTTTCTAGCGATGTTTTCAAAGTTAGAAACAGTAATACCATATAAACCTTTAATAAAGACATTTCTAAACTGTCTCATAACATAAAGGGAATAGGCAATATATAAGGCAATCATTGCCCCAGCGAAGATAACTGTCGCTAAGAATAATACAGGGTCATCAGTTCTAGCGTAGAAGAATGCTAAAAGAGCGACAACAATCGCGAAGACATTAATAAAAGCGATTGGGAAGAACATGACGAAACGGAAGAAGACCTTAATGGAACGATTGTTATTAACTTGTCTAGCCATCTTACTTGCCTCCTTCAGTGATGATTTCATTACGACCAATATCACCGATACATGTAACAACGGCTTTACCGATATTGACGTATTCTTTCATCGCTTTTAAATATGTATTAACATCACTATTCTTTTCTAAATAACGTTCCACGACTTTGATGGAGACGAATGGCACTTTAGTAAGACTACAGCCAATAGCGACACCACCGGTATTTGTGTCAAACACCACATTAGTGTCGAATCCTAAAATATGTTCAAATTCTTCAATGTCATAAATTTGACCTGGTTTATGATAATCAACACTCGTGGAAATGAAGTTAGCTTCTTTATAAACAGAGAAAGTTCTCTTTTCAAAAGCGCTTTCTAAATATGAAACAACATCTTCAGAAGCATCGAAGACTTGTTCAAATCCTGGTACTTGACCATATTTAACATTGTCTTCGTTAACTTGGTCAACATCCCCTAAGACAACATGCTTAGAAATAACAATATCTAATGGTTTTAAATCTTTTGAATAGGCGATACAACGACCCACTACTAAAACAAGGATCACGAAATATTTCTCAATGAGATATAACGTTAAAGCACTGCTCAAGTAATTTGTTTTTACTTGATCCACTAACATGACCGCTTGGTTAAAGATTGTGCCAATAGTCACTTTGAATTTGCCCATGATGAGTTCTTCTTTTTTGTTAGTGATGACACTTTCGAAATAGAGGATATCATCATGTTGGCTACCAATAATCATGATCATGCGTTAGAGCCCTCCTTCTTTTCAAATGGATTATTATCTAAGAATTTTTCGAAAGCTTTCTTTTCTAAGGCTTCAGAATAATAGAAACCTTGGATTGTATCACACTTGGCTTTCTTTAAGATTTCAACTTGTTCTTTGTTATCGACACCTTCAGCGACAACTTCCATACCGTTGATCTTACATAGACCAATTAAGAATCTAACGATTTCACGTGATTTAGTGTCGTTAACGATGCCATCAATAAATGACTTATCAATCTTAACAACGTCGAATGGGATTTTTCTTAAGTTACCGACGTTAGAGAAACCAATACCAAAGTCATCCATTAAGACTCGAATACCGTTTTCTTTAAGTTTCTTAATAATGGAGATGGATAAGAATTGGTTAGCTTGAGAAGTCGCTTCTGTAATTTCAATTTCAATTAAGTTCGCAGGAACTTTAAATTCATCTAAGATACCCATGATGGTATCTAAGAAGTTCGCACTATAGAATTCATATAATGAGAAGTTAACGGAGACTGGTAAGACTCTTCTACCTCTTCTAATTAATTCATTTAAGTCTTCACAAACTTGTCTTAAGACATAGATATCAATATCGTGGATTAAACCAATG
>CACWSI010000058.1 GCA_902763555.1 uncultured Erysipelotrichaceae bacterium
CTGCAATTCGCCAATTTAATGAAATAAATGAAAAACTGAAAAAAGAAGGGAGAATTGCGCAGTTTTCGGCTTCTTGGGTCAATCCAAGCACTAGATTAGTTAATAACATTATCTACGTCATTATCGGTGTCGCAGGCATCATCATGCTTGGCTTTAATGATGACTTAATTACCGTGTTCGCGGTCATGTCTATTGGTCGATTATCAAGCTTCTTATCATACACAAATCAGTACTCAAAACCATTCAATGAAATATCAAATGTTGTCTCCGAATTTGAGAACGCAAAAGCCTCGCTTAGAAGAATAAATAACTTCTTAAATATTGAAGATGATGTTAATGAAGGAGAAACCTCAATTGATAGCATCGATAGCATTGAATTTAAGGATATGTCTTTCAGCTATGAGCCTAGTAGAAAGCTCATTGAAAACTTCAACTTAGAAATCAAAAAAGGACAGAAAGTTGCCATCGTTGGACCAACCGGTGCAGGTAAGACAACACTCATTAATTTGCTCATGCGTTTCTATGATCCTAATAGTGGTCTAATCTCTATCAATAATAAGTCATATTTAGATATTAAAAAGGAATCTTTAAGAAGCCATGTTGGTATGGTTCTTCAAGATACTTGGATCTTCTCTGGCACAATCTTAGATAACATCCGTTACTATAAGAAAACCGCTAATGAAGAAGAAGTAAAAGAAGCAGCAAGAAAAGCCCATGCTGATATCTTTATTAATACTTTACCTAATGGCTATTTAACTATGGTTAGTAATAAACATGGCTTATCTGAAGGCCAAAGACAAATGATCGCGATTGCTAGAATCATGTTATTAAACCCAGAACTAGTGATTTTAGATGAAGCAACATCTAATATCGATACTCGTAGTGAGAAGCTCATTACAGATGCTTTTGACTATATGATGAAAGATAAAACGTCAATTGTTATCGCTCATAGATTATCAACAATCGAAAAAGCGGATATCATTATTTATTCCTTATATTCAAGTCAATATAAGTAATGTGAATCTAATACTTATTAAATAGTGAGTAGTGCGATATAACGAAATCGCAAAAAACTGGAAATTTCTGTTAAATTGCGGAGAAAGGCAACAATTGGACAAAACCGTTTCTTAAACCAGTTAATTGAGGGGCACCATTCATCCAGGCGAAAGTTAGTATTTGTTTAAAAGAGCTAGCTTAATCAAGACAGTATCAATTTATAGAGATATAATGCAGTGTAGAAATATGGCTAAAGAGAAGAAGGAAAAGAAGAAAAATAGCAAACTTAAGAAGATTAAGAATCTAGCCACTCCTAAAAAGATTGCTCTTTTAATGGCGCTTATCTCTTTAGTGTCTTTCCTTTATAAAATAGGTTTAGGTATTATCTCTAACTCTATTATCTTGATTATTGCTTCTTTATCCACTGCAGTGGTCTGTGCTTGTAAGTTTATTTTCTGGAAAGATATGAACGCTGATAGAAAAGCTAAAAAGAAATCATATTTCATTATGATGATTTTAGCGTTATCTTTCGCAGTCTTATTCTTGTTATTCGCTGTACTAAAAGTCGGTGGTATAGATACATCTAGTAAAAATAACTTTAAAGGTATTGTTGGTTATATATTTATTGCCTTTGTTATTTTGATGTTTGTTTTATCAATCATCAATTTAAGAGGTGCACTAACTAAAAGTGACATCATGGTCATTGGTATTAAGGAAATGATATTTGTTTCCGCGCTCGCTGACGCTGTTATTATTCAAGAATTCTTATATAAGGTCATTCCTTATTATCGTGATTTACCATTTATGAAAATCGTTAATAGCTATTTCCCATTAATAATCGCAGTAGCGATGATTATGGTGCCTATCTATATGTTTAAACGTTTGAGACAATACGAGGCCTAGCAGAAGATAATTAGCATCGCTAAAGCGGTAGCGATAACTGGAACACTGATAATTGATCCATATTTAACAAAATCTTTGAAGGTGAACTTAACGCCATATTTTGATAATAGACTTTGAAACATAATACCCGCTAAAGCACCAACTGGTGTTAAGAAAGCACCAATGTTACTACCGATAATAGTGGCGTATATTGCTTGATAATAAGCTTGTCCATTTAACGCTAATGGGATATCCGCAAATAAGATAGACATTGGGATATTATTGACCATATTAGCCATTAAGAAGGAAGAAGCACCATAAGATAAAATAGGCGATACGGTATTCAATAATTCACCAATT
Organism: uncultured Erysipelotrichaceae bacterium; assembly: GCA_902763555.1. Lineage (GTDB taxonomy): Bacteria > Bacillota_I > Bacilli_A > RFN20 > CAG-826 > RUG14515. The sequence goes on from CACWSI010000058.1 coordinate 2,239, forward strand.
TTCTCTGCTACTCCTTGATAATGAAGCGCAATAACAATAATACTCATTGATAGAACAAATGGGATTAATTGATAAGGTAATCTTTTAAGTGGATTAACTAAATAATGCCACTGTTTTCTTCTTACTAATCTAGTGATAATTACAAACATTAATAGAGATGAAGCGCATATTGAAGATATGAGCCACATATCTAAATGAATATATGGTGAGATAATAAGGAAGACTAAGCACACTAATAAGTGAGCAACACCAATAATTAAATCAAACTTGCTTTCAATATGAACTTCTTCAGAGGTTTCACAGCTTAATACTTGTTTAAGTTTCTTATGGAATATGAGATAGATAATAGCAATTTCCACTAATCCAGCACACAAAGTTGGTATAGCCATCACTTTGAAATAATCAATAAAAGTAATATTTGCAGATGTCGCTAAATAGATATTAGTAGGATTACCAATCACAAACATCATTGACCATGTATTAGCGGCGGTAAATTCCGCGATTAAAAATGGAATTGGGGAAATATTGGTTCTTTTACAGAAGAAACAAATAAAAGGAGTGAAAGTTAATATCACAATATCGTTAGAGGTAAATACTGTAAGGAACGCCACTAAGAAGTAGAGAATAAAGAATAATGCTGTTTGGCTATTCTTAGCGTGCTTAACCGCAAAACAGGCTAAGAATCTAAATAGACCAACTTCATCTAAGAAGATTGAAAGTATAGTCATCGAAAAGAATAAAACTAATATCTTCAGTGGATTAATAGCGGCGCTACTAGTCCAAGAAGCACCAATCTCTTTAATTGGACATAAAGTAGTGGCCACTAAGATAACTGCGCCTAATAAAGCAATAAGCCAATAAGTGTCTAAAGAAAACTTACCTAATTTGAGTCTAGGGAAGAATAACGTTGATAGAGTTATTCCTAGGAATGTAATAACAGAAATGACGATAGTAGCAATCATACAAACGACTATCATAGACCTTTATATTTATAAAGCAATACAAATTATAAAAAAATAGCACAGAGATGTGCTAACATATATCTATCATCAAGCAGGGGGAGACATTATGAAAAAGTTTTTTAGAAACCTATTCTCTGGATATTTTCTGGTCTTACTAATTCTACTTATAGAAATAGCGGCCATTGTTTTCATA
>CACWSI010000059.1 GCA_902763555.1 uncultured Erysipelotrichaceae bacterium
CACTCTAAAGATAAGTTCGTCGTGGATTTGACAAATCATACGAGTTTCTAACTTATTATCAAGCAAAGCTTGATGGACTTTATTCATCGCGTATTTAATCAAGTCCGCAGCGGTGCCTTGAACAGGAGCGTTCATTGCCGCTCTTTTCGCGGATTCTCTGACGTTATAATTCGCATCATGTAATTCTCTTAAGTATCTACGTCTTCCTAATAAGGTAGAGACATAACCATCTCTAGTAGCGTCCGCGACAATACGTTGGAAGAAAGTAGCGACTTCTGGGAAAGAACTATAGAAAGAATTAATGATTTCCCTAGCTTCTTTTGGGCCGATTTCAAGTTGCTCTGCTAAGCCCCAATCAGAGATGCCGTATACGACCCCAAAGTTAACGGTTTTAGCTTTTCTTCTTTGTAGTGGAGTTGGTTCTCCTTGAAGGTTAAATATCTTCTTAGCGGTCGCACTATGGATATCTTCGTTAGAAAGGAAAACATCTTTTAAGCCTTGGCAGTTACTTAAAGCGGCCAAAACTCTTAGTTCAATTTGGGAATAGTCGAGAGATAAAATCTCATAATTCTCATCCGGATAATAGAAAGCTTTTCTAATGAGTTTACCTTCTTCATCGCGGACAGATATATTTTGTAAATTTGGTTCTGAAGAAGATAATCTTCCAGTAGTGGTCAAAGCTTGGTTGAACTTAGCGTAGATCTTACCGTCTGGATAAATATGCTTCTTTAAACCTTCAACGTAAGTAGTGATTAATTTGAAATATTTACGATATTCTAAAATCTTATTAACGATAGGGTGTTCATTAGCGATTTCTTTTAAAGAATCAACGGAAGTGGATAACTTCTTGTTCGCATAAAGACCTAATTTATTAAATAAGATTTCACCGATTTGTTTAGGGGAAGCAATGTTAAACTTCTCACCCGCTAAAGCGTAGATTTCTTCTTCCAACTCTTTAGCTTTCTTTTTATATTCATCACCAAATTCATCTAATGCTTTAACGTCAATTGGGAAACCTTCAATTTCCATATCCGCTAAAGTATCAGTAAGTGGTGTTTCTAATTCTTGATAAAGTTTTAATGATTCAGTTTTCTTAAGTTCTTCAGTCACTCTAGAACATAATTTCCAACTAAAGAAAGCAATCTTACCAGTCTTTTGACTATCTTCATTACTAAGTAATGATAAAGTATCTCCGCCATTAGAAAGGTCAATACCATATATATTCATGACAACTTCAACATCGTTCTTTAAAGAAGAGTCAACAAGATAAGACGCCACTAATAAGTCAAAATATAAACCAGCGATAGCAATACCATTTTTCGCTAATGCAACTTTAATAGCCTTATAGTCATAGCAGTATTTCTTAATATCAGGATTTTTAAGAATATCTAATGTTGCTTGATCGTTTTTAAAATCATCATAGGCAATATAGTAATTACCTTTATCTGAGGCAATGGCTAAACCATATAAAGAACCTACTGAATAGTTATCATCCGCGTAGTCTAAAGCTAAACCAATTTCTTTAACTTCACCTAATTCTTTTAATGAATTAACAGTCTTAACGCTAATCTCGGTTTGTTCTAATTCAACCTTCTTCCATTTTTGAACAATCTTGGACATAAATTGTTTTAATTCATATCTTTGACAGTACTCACTAACACTAGCAAAGTCATAACCTTGATAGATTGTTTCGTTAATACCAAATGGAAGTGGAACATCAGTTTTAATGATGGCTAAATCTCTTGATAATCTACCTGTTTCTTGGTCAGCGATAATAGCCTCACCAAGTTTGCCTTTAATCTCACTCGCATGAGCGATAATATTATCAAAACTACCATATTCTTGGATTAATTTAACCGCGGTTTTTTCACCAACACCTTTAATACCTGGTAGGTTATCACTCGCGTCACCTCTTAGACCTTTATAATCAATGATTTGAAGTGGCTCAAAACCATATGTTTCTTTAACGACTTCAGGAGTCATTGCGACGATATCTGACATACCCTTACGGATGATATTAACAGTGATGTTATTATCAACGAGTTGAAGGAAGTCTCTATCACTTGTGTAGATTGTAACTTGATAGCCTTCTTTTTCCGCGATTTTAGCGACAGTACCAGCGATATCATCACCTTCATATCCATGTTGTTCAAATTGGAATATACCAAGAGCTTTTAAGAAGTCTCTAGCCATTGGAAATTGTCTTACTAAATCTTCTGGAGTTGGTTTTCTATTAGCCTTATATGATTCAAGTTGTTCTTTTCTAAAAGTATCTTTACCAGCATCAAAAGCAACCATTAAACCTTCATCTTTTTTCAAAGTGGAGAGGATTTTATTAATCATGCTAGAGAACGCAAAAATAGCGTTAGTAGGCGTACCATCCTGTGTACGCATAATCTCGACACCTGGATACGCTGTAGCGAAGTATGCTCTAAAGAGCAAGGAGTTTCCATCAATGATTGTAATCTTTGGCATAATCTATTCCTCTAATGGTTCTACTTTATTACAAATAAAGTCATAATTATCATCGCGTTTAGTGGCGATGATTAAAGAATTCTTTTCTAATAATGAAATACCTTCCTGATAAGCTTCAGGGAATAAGGTGAGTTCGATTTCATCAGTCTCATCCATAATCTTGATAAACGCCATTGTGGCGCCTTTCTTAGTGGTGATTGTTTTGACACTTCTAATCATACCGGCTATAACCGCGTTAAATTCGTTTTTAGCCTCGATGATAGGGGTGACTTTCTTCGCTCTTAAGATATCGGTCTTATAGTGAAGAGGATTATTAGAAAGCATAATTCCTAAAACTTCATATTCTTTATCTAAATTTTCTAATGGATCATCATGATCTTCGATGAGATATGGGCTAATCAAATCAGAGAATCCAATATTAAGTTGGTCATTTTCTTTAAAGACAAGTTCAGAATATTGTAATGCACTTCTAATACTCGCTCTAAAGGACGCTCTTGATGGATTGAATGTATCAAAACATCCAGCGTCAATTAATTTATTAATTTGGGCTTCATTAATTTTGTAGCGATACATTCTTCCCACAAAATCAAAGAAGTCTTTATATTCACCGTTAGTATTTCTTTCTTCTAATATCGCATTAACAAATAATTCATTAATGCCTTTAATCGCACTTAATGGGAATAATAAGCCTTCTTTTTGTACAACAAAGTCTTTCGCAGACTTATTGATATTAGGGGAAATAATCGCAATATTTCTTTGCTTCATCTCACTAACATATTCGTTAAACTTTGTGTCACTTGTGGAACTACTTGTTTCTAATATCGCAGCGTAGAATTCTAATGGATAATAATACTTAAGATAGGCCATTTGGCAAGCAATAACAGAGTAGGCCACAGAGTGAGATTTATTAAAGCCATAGTTAGCAAACTTCTTAATAAAGTCAAAGACTTTCTTCGCTGTCTTTTCGTTATGGCCTTGTTTAATAGAGCCTTCAATAAAGGCTTTTTCACTTTCTAAAAGTTTATCGATATCTTTCTTCGATATCGCTCTTCTAAACATATCAGCTTCACCCATTGAGAAACCCGCCATAGTGGTGGCAATCATATTTACTTGTTCTTGATAGACAATAATACCATAAGTTTCCTTTAAGATAGGTTCTAGACATGGATCATCATAGACAACCTTTTCTTTACCATCTTTACGTCTAGCATAATTTGGTAAATACTCCATAGGACCTGGTCTATTAAGCGCTAAGAGGGCGACGACATCTTCAAAACAATTTGGTTGTAAGGTTTTAATACCTCTTTTCATTGTGGAGGTTTCTATTTGGAAAAGGCCCATAGTTTGACCAGTACAAATTAATTTGAATACATTCGGGTCATCGTATGGAATATGTTTAACATCTATATCAGCGTTAGGATTGTTCTTTTTGATTAAATCAACACAATAAACAATCGTGGTTAAGTTTCTAAGCCCTAAGAAGTCCATCTTTAAGAAGCCTTGCTCTTCTAAATAACCCATTTCGTACTGCGAAATGTAGTGGTTATTAAAATCAGTAAGGATTGGCAAAGCTTCCTCTAAAGAATCATTATTTAAAATGATACCAGCGGCGTGTAAGCCGCTTTGTCTAATAAGACCTTCAATTTTACTCGCTAAAGAGACAATTTCTAAATAATAATTATCACTATCTACAAGTTTCTTAAATTCTGGTAATTTCTTATAAGCTTCTCTAAGAGAATATTTTGGATTAGTGATACGTTTAGATAATAAATCTATATCGTTATTAGAATAGCCATAGACTCGACCGATATCTCTAAGAGATTGTTTAGCCTGAATTGTTTGGAAAGTCACGATATTAGCGACATGCTCATTACCGTATTTTTCACGCATATAGTCCACAACTAAGTCACGCTTAATATCCATAAAGTCCACATCAATATCAGGCATAGTCTTACGATATGGATTTAAGAATCTTTCAAATTGTAAGCCATTTTTAAGTGGATCAATTTCAGTAATATTTAGTAAATATGAGACTAAACTACCAGCGGCACTTCCTCTACCTGGACCAACGATAATATCATGGTTTTTAGCATAGCTAACATAGTCTTGAACAATTAAGAAATAATCAGCATAACCTAATGAATTAATTGTTTCTAATTCATAATCTAAACGCTTAGTGTATTCGCTATCTTTATCTAAACCAAGTTTATTTAAAGCCTCGTAGCAGTTTTCTTTTAAAGTCTTAGGACTATCTTCCACAGGGTAGTGGAATAATTCCCCTCTTTTCTGATGGAAATCAAACTTAGATTTCTCTAAGATCTTTTGCGTATTTAAGATTTCTTTAGGTGTATAGATCTTTTGATAATCCGCAATAGTCATGAAGTATTCTTGA
>CACWSI010000060.1 GCA_902763555.1 uncultured Erysipelotrichaceae bacterium
ATTGAGTCGGCAACGATTACAAAAATTCTCTTAAAACGATAATTTTTCATTGTTTTTTCCTCACTTCATAATCTTATCATAATCTGACTTCAGTTTCTCGCTAGAAACGTGCGTATATATTTGCGTTGTCGCAATATTTGTGTGTCCAAGCATCCCTTGCACCATACGGAGTTGGGCCCCGTGGTTGAGTAGATGCGTCGCAAAGCTATGTCTAAGCGTGTGTGGAGATATGGTCATCTCAATGCCGGCCAATTCAGCATATTCGCGCACTTTCTTAAAGAAATAAACTCTGCTGAGAGGATTTCCGCTCTTATTGAGGAACAAATAGTCGCTCTTTTTAAATTCGCTTTTATTACGGACTTCGTTGATATATTTTTTGATATATTCAACAGCGTACTCAGCGATTGGGACTTTTCTCTCCTTAGCGCCCTTGCCAAAGACAGTAATAATACACTTATTTAGGTTCACTTGTCCACGTTTAAGATTTAAAAGTTCACTAACTCTTAATCCAGAGGAGTACATTGTCTCAAGCATTGCTCTATCTCTAATCCCACTTGGGGAAGTTAAATCAGGGGCTTCTAAAAGCTTATCAATCTCTTCTTCACTTAAGCAGTTTGGTAAGTGTTTTGGCTTTTTAGGTGTTTCAATATCAGGGATATTACCGATAAAATAGCCTTCTTTCTTTAGAAAAAGATAAAAACTACGAGTGGAACTTAATCTTCTTAAAGCAGTTGAAACGGACTTACCTAAAGAGAGTTCAAACTTTAAGAACTCGTATAAATCAGTTTCGAGCAAGTCGCTTGTATCTTTCTTATCGGAAAAATAGTTAAAGAAGGCTTGTAAGTCTTCTAAATAAGACACCCAAGTCTGAGGAGATAAGCCACGTTCCACTAAAACGTATTGTTGAAATAAATCAACGGCGTCTTTTATTTCCATCTTTCTTTACCTCACTGGCTCTTTTTAATAATGGCTTCTTTAAGGAACGATTCAAATCGTTAATGAGTAATTTCTAGAATAGTCAAATAAACTCATTTGCACCGCCATTTCTTGATAATCGATGAGATTTTGAAGTGTGATTCCCACAAGTCTAAGCGTCATACGGGAGAAATTTTTCTCGTATAAAGCGCACGCTACATCATAAATGGTCTCCCACTTGTTCGTTGGATTTTCAAAAGTCGTCGATTTATTAAATGATTTAAAGGCTTGGTCTTTGACCACAATTTGAACAGTATGACCAAGTTTGTCTTCCTTTATTGCACGTTCAGAGACCTCTTTAGCGAGCTCTAGGAAGAATTCTTTAATCTTTGCTTTGTTATCAGTGTCATATGGAAGTGTTGTGGAATTACCAATGGATTTAGGATCCCATTTCTCTAATTCAATTTCATCAGAGCCTTTGCCCTCTAACCACTCCTTGAGAGTATAGAAGAATTTACCGGTGATGTTTTTAACATCTTCATCATCACTTTCTAACTTTTGATATAAGTCTCCGATGGTCTTAATGCCAATACTTTTAAGTCTAGGCGCAGTTCTTTTACCCACTCCAAACATTGATTCCACTTTAAGTGGGAACAAGATACTTTCAATATCACGTTTATGAATAATGGTTAAGCCCATTGGCTTTTGATAGTCACTTGCCATCTTAGCGAGGAATCTAGTCGTAGAAACACCAATGGAACACTTTAAACCAGTCTCTTTAAATAAATCTGCTTGGAGTTTTCTAAAGAAAAACACGACATCGCTTTGTCCTTTCACCGCTTCAGTGAAGTCCGCAAAGCATTCATCCACAGAGGCTGGTTCAACAAGCTTTGTGTATCTTCTCACAAAGTTAAAGAACTTCTTACTCATCGAAGAATAATAATGATAGTCACCTGGAATGATAATTAAGTTTGGACAAAGTTGTTTCGCTTTGAACATCGGCATAGCTGAAGAGACACCATATTTCCTCGCAGCGTATGAACACGTTGAAACAATCCCTCCTCTACCATCATGGCCAATTGCCACTGGCTTATTTTCTAATGATGGATCTTTAATTTCTTCGCATCTAGCAAAGAAAGCATTAAGGTCAATATGGACGATAACTTTGCTCATACCTACATTATATATGCGCATGTTGATTATGTTAACTAAATTGTTTGCAAAATAAAATCCTGCTTAAACAGGACATTATTTCTAATACAAAGTATTATTTCTACTAAATAACCACTAGTAAAATACTATGAAAATTATTTGTTTTCAATGACCTTTTCGACCTTTTCTTCCGCGTCTTTTAAGGCTTTTTCTAACTTTTTGATGATCTCTTGGCCTTCCTTATAGAGGGCTAAACACTCATCTAAAGGGAGTTTTTCTGAAGATATATTAGCGACGATTTCGTCTAATCTCTTCATCTCTTTTTCAAAGTCAAATTGCTTTTCTTCCATACTATTTTTTCTCCGTGTCTATGACTTCACTATTGATAACACCATCTTTCAAGATGGTTCTAATCTTTTGTCCTTTTTTAACTTGCTTAATATCACTGACTGGCTTACCTTGCTCATCCACAGTTAAGGAGAAACCACGATTAATCACGTTATCAGGATTAAGAGCCTCTAAAGCGACTTTCTTATGGGCTAATAGTTCTTTATAATGGCTCACTAATTGTCTAATCTCTAAATCTAAATCTTCTTTGTAAGAAGATAAATCATCTTTCATTCCTTGAATGCGGCTCTTTAAGCTTTCTTCCATATCTTGTAATGCAAAGGATAGCTTTTCTTCTATTTCCCTACGGTCCACTGTAGCGAGTTCTGCTGCGGCTGTTGGTGTACTTGCACGCTTATCGGCCACAAAGTCTACGAGTGTGGAATCTATTTCATGGCCAATACAGGCGATTACAGGCATTTTGCTATTAGCAATGGCTCGTACTAATGCTTCGTCATTAAAAGCGCTTAAATCCTCGCTAGCGCCACCTCCACGGCCAATTAGGAGTGTGTCTAAAGGATAAGTCTGGGCTAGTTCAAAGGCTTTAAGTAATTCTTTAGGGGCGTTTTCACCTTGCACTGCACTATAAAAGACATAAATATCAGCGATTGGATATCTTCTTTTGATGTTAAATAAGATGTCCTTAATCGCCGCACTATTAGGCGCGGTAATAACACCAATGGCGTTTGGATAAAGATTTATCTTTCTTTTCCTAGATTCATCGAATAAGCCTTCTTCTAGGAGTTTCTTTTTAAGCTTTTCTAGTTCTAAGAGCTGTTGACCAGCGCCTACTTCTTCCATTTGATAGACAATGATTTGATACATTTGATAGACAATGATTTGATAGGTACCTCTACCTGGATAGGCATCAATAGAACCAAAGACGACAACTTCTTGACCGTTTTCTGGTTTAAAGTTGATCCTACCGGCGTAGTTAGAAAACATCATCGCGCCAATTAAGGATTTTTCATCCTTAAGAGAAAAATAAAAATGACCGTTACTAGCCATTTTAAAATTAGAGATTTCTCCTTTAACGTAGATGTATTTTAAATTTTCATCACTGCTAATGAGAGCTTTAATGTATTGATTGATATCGCTGACTGTAAAGACTGGGCGA
>CACWSI010000061.1 GCA_902763555.1 uncultured Erysipelotrichaceae bacterium
CCATTTAAGGATGTTGTTAATATCTTTATCAAGATTATAACTCACGCTATAAGCTTCCGCGCGTCTAGCGGTTAAACCTGTTAAGAAATTTTGATTAATTTCTGATTCAGCGCGATATGGATCATAGAAGACAGCGTTTTTAGTTTGCACGGTACTCTTATATTCCTTATTTGCATATGAATTATTAAGCATAGCGTTACGCACATTAGTGCCTCTTAATTCAATATCACTTGTACCTAAAGCAGCATTAACTTCTGCGATGGCCTCATCATCAGAGAGCGCTAAGGAGATGAGGTCCATTTGGGTATAGGCCATTAAAGGAGAATAAGCAAAGTTAGAAGATTTATTAAAACCTTGATAGGTCTTTTCTGCAAAACTATTCACATAGGTAACAAAGTCTTCACTTATTGGTTCGTTTTTCTTTTCTTGATCATAAGTGATGTTATTAAGATGCTTAAATGTTTCACTTTCTAATAAGTTACGACACTTGCGACCACTAATACGAATGTACCCACAAGAGATAATGAACCAATGCTGACCCATTTAATTGTTTTAAAGGCATTGTGGTGCGTTTTCTTTATTTCAACTTTATTATTTAATTCTTGATAACCCTTAGGGGCGGTTACTTTATTGCTGTAAGCTTCTTTTAATTTGTTTTTCAAACTCATAAAAGTCCCTCCAAAAGTTTTTGTGCTTTTTTCTTTGCTCTGAAGTAGATGCCACGCATCGATGATGCTGTGGCTTTATAAACTAGAGCAATATCATTGAAGGGATACTCTAAGACCGCTCGCATAACGAGGATATTATACTCATCTTCTTCTAACTTACCCTTTAAGATATCAAGGATGTCATCCTTCTTTTCATCAGTGGACATAGCGATATCTTCATTCAGTGATTCATATTTCTTTCTTTCTTTTGCCATGTTTAAGGATAAGTTCTTCGCAATAGCGCACATATAGGCAACAAAGTTACTATCGTTATCAACTTTTCCTTTTTCTAATAGATTGATAAATGTTTCACTGACGATATCATCCGCTAAATCGTTATCGTGGAGTATTTCAAAAGAAACATGCTTCACTAAGCGTGAGTAATAGGAATAGACCTCTTTGACGGCCCAATCCTCTTTTTTGAAGAATGCTGAGTATAGAGTTTTTGCCATGGTTACCCTTCACTAATAATACAATTTAATTGGCCAAAACGTTCGAATAATTTTTATAATCACAATAAAGTGAGATTTTTTCAAGTTCTTTTGAATTAATTACATTGCGTATTTATTTTGTATTAATCTAACTTTTCTATTGTATGTATATCAATAAATTGATATAATAATAGTAGGAAATATGGATAAGGGGATGAGATGCATTTAGCATTTATTTCCCTTTTCTTATATTTCGAAAGGTGCATTATGACTAAAAAAAATCGAAGGTCCTATCGTTTTAGAATCTATCCTAATCCTTCTCAAAAAGAATTAATTGAGAAAACTTTAGGTTGCTGTCGTCAAGTTTATAACGACTTCCTTTCGATGTGCATTGAATCTTATAAAGCCGATAAGAATTACTCAATAAAGAAATATGATCTTGTTAAGTTGCTACCAGAATATAAGGAAACATTTCCATATTTAAAAGAAGTAGATTCAAATGCGCTTCAACAGGCAGTGATTCATTTGTTTAATGCCTATATGAATTTCTTTAGGCGCAATGCAGAATTCCCAAGGTTTAAAAAGAAGAAGAATGATTATGGTTATATGACCACAAAAATAAATAACTCTATTCGTTTCATCGAGGATGATATCCAAATCCCAAAACTAGGTAGAGTAAAAGTTAAAGCACATCGTCATTTACCAGAATCATTTAAATTCACCATGGTCAGTGTTTCTAGAAAAGGTAAGTACTACTATGTTTCCTTGATGGGGGAAGAAGAATACTTTGACTATGCTGAATATATCAAAGAATCTCTAGATCCTAATAATTCCATTGGATTAGATTTTTCTTTAGCCCATCTATTTGTTGATAGTAACGGTAATCACTTAGATATGCCGACATACTATCAGGATTCTTTAACTAGATTAGCAAAAGAACAAAGAAAACTATCTCGTATGAAGAAAGACTCTTCTCATTACAAGAAGCAGTTATTAAGAGTTAGAAATCTACACGAGCACATCGCCAATCAAAGAAAAGATTTTCTTCATAAGGTAAGTAGAAAACTTGCTAACACTTATGACTATGTCTTTGTGGAGAATCTTGATTTGAAAGAGATGAGCGAAAGAAAAGATAAACTAAAGCTAGGTATTTCTATTTTTGACTTAGGCTATTGGACTTTTCTTAATTACCTATCTTATAAGCTGGAGTGGTTAAATAAGAAGCTAATTAAAGTTGATAGGTATTTTCCTAGTAGCCAAATTTGTTCTTCTTGTACTTATCGAAAAACCGATTTAACGCTTAATCAAAGGAATTGGGTTTGTCCTATCTGTGGCTCTAAGCATGACCGCGACTTAAATGCGGCGATTAACATCAAAAAAGAAGGAATAAGAATAATCCTTAATCCTTCCAAATAAAAGCAATCTAAACAAGTTGGATATCTTGTTAATAAATATCCTTAACCGAGGGACTCTCGGGGATAGCCCATTGATACTGAATTCATTAGAGTTTCTATCCGTGGTGGGATGTTATTCCAGCATTCATTATGACCTATATCCCATTCTTATTGGCGAGTAACTATGTACCAGATATGAAACCAAAGACACGTAATATCTTTTTAATCGCAGAATGGGGACTATTGGCAGTTTTACTAGCAGTATTAATTCTTTGTGGTGTCATTTAATAAGTAATTTATAATAGTTCTAGGAGACTACTATTATGGAAGAAAGAAACTATGTCATTGGTGACAGAACTTTTACTAGAGAAGAATTGATTGAATTTGGAAGACAGCATTATCCTAAGTTTTATTGGATATTTAGAGGTTCTGGAATTGGATTAATGTTTATAGGCACCTTTACAGCGATTATTTATTTAGCTATTGGGCTTTCTTATAGATCAGATTTTCCTGAAGATTCTTTCAATAGTGTTTTCTATGTATTTACGATTTTCTGTTTCATATTAGCATTAGCGGGCTGTGGTTTATTCATCTATTCATTTGTTAGAAAAGTGCCTGAAGAAAGCTATATCAAACATGCCGTTGCGTATTACACAAAACTCGATGCAAATAAGCGTGCAAGAGAGCAAAAACTTAAAGCTGCTGCAAATAGAAGAGAAGCAATTAACAACGAAAAGAAAGATATTTCTGATTTATTAAAATATAAAGAACTTTTAGATGCTGGCGTCATTACTCAAGAAGAGTTTGATGAAAAGAAAAAGGAATATCTAAACAAGTAGTGTTTATGAATATTAAAGTTATTTATCAAGATATAACTAAAATAGGACGCACTGCTGATGCGATTGTTAACGCCGCTAATGAAACATTATTAGGTGGCGGTGGTGTTGATGGTGCAATTCATAGAGCCGCGGGCCCACTTCTATTAGAAGAGTGCCGCACTTTAGGCGGTTGTAAACCAGGAGAAGCTAAAGCCACTAAAGCATATAACTTAGATAACAAATATATCATTCATACAGTAGGCCCTAGATATTATAGTGATCCTAATCCTCCAGTAACCTTATACAACTGCTATATCAACTGCTTAAAACTTGCAGAAGAATTAGGTTTAGAATCAATTGCGTTCCCTTCTATATCAACAGGGGCATTTGGTTATCCGATAAAAGAAGCAGTAAAGATTTGCTATCAAGCCTTGCACGAATATAGACCTAAAACATTAAAGAATATCTATTTATGTATCTATCCTGATATCAATAAACTCAGGGTATTTGAAGAAGCTTTTGAAATATGAAAAACAATGGTTTAGCAATTTTCTTAACAATCTTATATTCCATGTTTTGGTTTGCCATGCTGTTTCTAATCGTCGGCTTCTTCATGATTAAGCCGGTAGCGTTTTATAACAAAATTAGAGGTAACTATCGATATACACCTAAAAACAAATCATCTTCTAAATATGGTTATAGTGATGATCCAGTGGAAGATGAAACTATGTTCATCGATGATATGGATGAAGACTAACTAGCCTTTATATTCAAATTCGTAGATATCAAATGGATTACCCAATGAGATAATTCTTCCCTTATCGTTAAGGGCAAGGTGTTCAAATTCTGTATAAACCCCAAATTGTTCACCTAAGTTTTTATATTCTTTAACAATGGTTTTATTTCTTAAATCCACAACTCTCATAACAGGGGCTCTTAATGGATCTGTTTTAGAACCAAAGGAGAACGTTTGATATAAGTGATGGTGGGAAATAAAGCCACCCTGTGTCGCGGTTTCACTAGGAAGAGTAAAAGTATCAATCGGATTATCAGTGTGCACTTCATAATACTCTTCTCTATAGCTTGGCATTGGGAAAGAATAATACTTTAACTTATTAGTGTCACTTCTCATATAAGAGTTTTCAGTATAGCCACCATAATAGATAAGACCATCATCAAAG
>CACWSI010000062.1 GCA_902763555.1 uncultured Erysipelotrichaceae bacterium
GATTATTTCACAAGAGGTTGACACCAAACACAAATACTTAGTTGATTATAACGGCCAAGAAGTCATAGTCAAACAAGCTTAATTTTAGGGAAGCCACCCATTGGGTGGTTTTCTTTTTAAAAAAGTGGTGCGCGTATGCATGTTTTTATGCGACAATAAAAATGACATTAAATTCATGGAGGCATAACTATGAAGAAATTTATCATACCCGCTTTAGCGGTATCTGTTTTATCTCTTGCTAGCGCCCTTGTTATTTTTCAAAGCAAGAACTATCAAGAAGTAAGCGCTTATTCTATCGCTAATTTGCCAACCACAATTGATCTAAATGATTGCACTGATGCAGAAATCAGAGCGTATTATTCTGGCCTTGATTCACTAAGTGAATCTCAAAGACAAGGCACCAACCTCCTTAAGAATTTAAAACCAATCTTATCAAACAATCAAAAGTACTATAGTTACGATAGTAATACCAAGATTTGGCAGATGTATGAGATTGCTGATCGTGACTGGGAGAAGTCTCCTGCTAATCAACTCACAATTGGTACTTACGATCCTGCCACTAATAAAATTACTGGCTATCAATATAGCACTAATTCCACTTACCAAAGTGGTAATAACCCATATGTCCACGCTTTATATAACAATAGAGATTTAGATAACCAAGCAAAAGCCTGGGGCAATCACGAACAAGATGGTTGGGGTATCAACCAAGAACATATCTGGGCGAAATCACATGGCTTTGACACTAAAGGTAGTGATGGTACTGGTGGTGCAAGAGGTGACCCAATGCACTTATGGGCCGGCAATGGCTGGGCTAACCATGAACATAGCAACAATTTCTTTGCCTTTGTTGATAAGACAAAAGATTATAGTGATGCTGGTACAAAGTACCAAACTGCTTATGGTAACTTAACCGGTTATTCTAAAAATGCCGGTGGTAATGAAAAAGTGTTCGAACCACAAGATAGTGATAAAGGTGATATCGCTAGAGCCATCTTCTATATGGTGGCTAGATATAACAACTACGCAGGTGCAACCGAAGGTATTGATGGCAATAATCCAAACCTTGTGATGCTTAATGATTTATCACAAAACAATACAACCGGTACGAGTACCGCCTCTAAATCATTTGGTATGGGCTTATTAAGCGACTTATTAGCCTGGAATAAACTCGATCCAGTTGATGAATACGAAGTCCATAGAAATAATCTTCTTTATAAGAACTACACAAATAATAGAAACCCATTCATTGATTTCCCAGAATGGGCGGAATATATCTGGGGCACCGCTAACTATGATGGTACAGGTTATAACTCCACACCTAAAGGTGTGGCTAAACCTGCTACTGATGTCATCGGTCAAGCTGGTGATACATTTGAAGTATCCGTTGAAGATATCAAATTCTCAGTGGGTGAAACCGTTAAAGTTTCGGGCAAGAACGCTGATGCAGATATCGCTTGGTCAGTCGATGATAATAGTGTGGTCAGCCTAGATAAAACAAGCACTGTTAATGATGAAGAAGTCACGATTACTGCTTTAAAAGACGGCACAACTACAATCCGTGCTTCAGCCTATACTGGTGGTGATTTAATTAATAAGACAATCAGCGTTACAGTTAGTGACTTAATCATCGAAAGCATTTCTGTTTCAGGCATGAAGACAGACTTCAAAGTGGGTGAAGAATTCTCTACTGAAGGCTTAAAAGTCAAAGTTAACTATAAAAACGGTACAAGTGAAGAAGTTACGACTGGCTTTACTGTCAGTAAACCTGACATGTCTAAAGAAGGTGAACAAACAGTCACCGTTACTTATAAAGATATCTCTACTTCTTATAAGATTAATATCGCTAAAGCACCTATCCCAATGCTTTATATCTATATCGGAATTGGCGTTGGTGTCTTAGTGCTCATCATCTTAATTATCATCTTTGTTAAAGGTAGCAAGAAGACCAAAAAGAAGATGCTAAAGGCAGCGAAAAAAGGCGCGAAAGCTTATAAGAAAAGTAAAAAATAAATAAACAAAAAAGCCACAGCGATGTGGCTTTATTTTATCAGATACTCACCAGCTTTTTTGCCTAACTCTAACATTGACAAGCTGTCGTAATGGGCGTCATCATTTGGATCTTCACCAGTCGTGGTTTTGAGATTTAAGTCTAACGAGTTATTATCTTCTCCATTAGTTTTAATGCAGTAGTTGTGTTCATTTGTTTTTGCAAACTGATTCTTTGCGTTATTTATTTGTGTTGGGTGAACCCAATACATTGATTTTGTGGATATTTCCGCATCAACGAAATTCATATAGCCATAGACATATTCATTTAAGTCTTTTCTTATA
>CACWSI010000063.1 GCA_902763555.1 uncultured Erysipelotrichaceae bacterium
GCTGAAGAGATTTGGCACTTAGAGAAGGTTAAATAATTATGGCCATAGATTTATCAAATTTATATCAAAAACAAGCGGAATTAGACGCTAGAATCGCTTCTAATCATCACATCACATATGAAACAACTAGAAGTAGAAGAATACTCGCTCTTCTCGTAGAGTTTGGGGAATTTGCTAACGCTACAAGATGTTTCAAATATTGGTCAAATAAACCAAGCGAAGCACAAGATATTGTCTTAGACGAATATGTTGATGGTTTACATTTCTTCCTTTCTTTAGGTATTGATATTAAAGTTAGTAAGAAAGTTTATCACTACACTAAACATAGTGATGATCTCACAGAACAAATATTAGAAGTTTATAGACTAGCCTCTATCTTCTTAAAGAAACAAGATGAAAAGAGCTATGTTAAAGCCTTCCAAGCTTTTATCAATATTGTCCCGATTCTTAAGGTAAGATGGACCACAATTGAGAAGGCATATTATAAAAAACTTGGTGAGAATTATCACCGCCAAGACACTAATTATTAAGAATAATGAGGCAATCTATGATGATTAAGAAAAAAGCATGGCTTATGGCTTTAATTCTTGGCTCTATGGCTTTAGCAGCTTGTGGCGGAAGAAGTGAAAGCAAATCATCTTCTCAACAACAATCACAATCATCCACTTCAGCTAGTGAATCCACTCCAGCCTCTTCCGAAGTTGCTTCTGCCAGTGAAAATATCACATCAAAAAATGATAAGTATGTTATAGGAAGAAGAGTATTTGATAATGATTACAACAATTATCCTAATCCTAAAGCAACTCTTAAAATAGACGAATTCCCTAATTTAGAGTTTTCATATAATCAACTTGATTCAAGCTACTATTTGGAAGGTCTTGGTATTACATTTAATTATTGCTATTCTTTCTATATTGCAGACGTCAATCAAGATGGTTATTCAGATATTTGCTATTCATATGTAAAAGGATCCGGAATTGTGAATTATGGAATTGCCATTTATGACATCCAAAATAATACAGTTTTGCTCGAAAAAGAAGATAGAGGAGAATTCGATTATTTATTCGATTTAGATGATAATGGTTGCTTGTTAATAGAAGAATTAGAATTTAACGATCATAGATCTCACTTATTGAATAAAGCTTTACGTTTTATTAAGAATCAGAAGAACGAATTATCATTCGAAGAGTTTTCTTTTGAAAGCAAACTTAAAGGTTTTTTGTGCGGTTTAGGTTCTGGCGATAGAAACCAATATAAAGTGAGTATATTACTTGTCCATGTTGGAATTAATGATAGGTATGCATTAAATGCAAACGAAATCATAGTAGAAGGAATTGTAGACTTTACGTATAGTGTTGACAAATATGAGGAACTAGTTGAAGGAAGCCCAGATTTTAACTTGTTTTTGAAATTTGGAAGCACAATCACAACAAATATTACAATTAGCATTAAAGATATTAAACAAACCATACGTGTGTCTGTTTCGTAACCTTTTTAGCTTAAATAGATGATAACTATTTGATTTGGGATGACTTTGATAAAAGCTTTTCAAACACAATTTTAACCATTTGGAATTAGTTATTATAATTGTATTAGAGTATGTTATTGTTTTTGCAATTTATTCTTTAATTGGATGGATTATTGAATTGTTCTTCAGAAGATTTGTTTCTCAAAAGAAATGGATGAACCCAGGATTCTTAACAGGACCTATAAGAGGGAATCGATATCTTCTTCGGAATATACTTCGATTCCTTTTTCTTTTAAATATTCCGCGGTTACTCCCATACCAGATATCTCTTTATGAGAGAAGCTACCATCATAGATGATTTTAGATCCACAAGATGGGGATTTCTCTTTGAGAATAACTTTCTTAATTTTTAAAAATAAACAAATATTAAACGCTAATTCAGCGCCTCTTCTATATTGATCTGTGACATCTTCATTATCTTGATTGATAACTTTATCACCAATACGTTCCGCTGGTGAACGAGGAATAGATAAACCACCTTCTACTTCAGGGCAGAAAGGAATGAGTTCATATTTCTCTAAAAGAGCGTCAAGTTTAGGGGTGAGATTATTACCGCCGTTATACTTAACGTTATCGCCCACAAGACATGCAGATATCAAAATCTTTTCCATACGCTCATATTTAAGCACAAATGCTTAATAATGTATATGTTTTGGTTTACAATATCACTATCTCATTAACAATATATGTATCCAAGGGATGCATTATTGATTGACCCTTAGGGGTCGTTTTTTCTTCCTTGGTAAAATATATAAGGATAGTCGCGGG
>CACWSI010000064.1 GCA_902763555.1 uncultured Erysipelotrichaceae bacterium
TGATAATAAGGCCACTAATAAAAGAGCAGCCACATAAGCAAATATCGAAAAGACTTCCATAATCCCTTAAATAGAACCTTCAAAGTCGTCGATTGCTCTTGAATACATGAAGCCTTTAATTTCTGTGAAATTCTTAGTTGTTTCGCGAATGACTCTCTTTAAATCTTCTAAACGATCATTTTCCACAATAAAGACACCTAAGATACTTTCAAAAACATCTCTTTGTTCAACGTGTCTAAGATTGATGAATGTATGTTCGCCTGGATAATAGTCAACGGCGTGTCTTAAAGATTCACTGGTCATAACAGTAGCGTTATAACCCGCTCTTTTAATTGCTTCTAATGCACCATAAGCGCGTTCGGTAGTTTTTAACACAAGTGTTAATTCAACTTTCATTCTTTTTTCCTCGCTTATGATTATTCTTTTTTCCTCGCTTATGATTATAGATGCATTTTTTATTTTGTTAATAATTATTTGCTTTTATTTTTCTTTACGGTTCTATGCAAGGCAACAACAAAAGTTGTTACCAAGCCTAATGACGCCGCAGCAGGAACACCAAAGAGGATCGAACCACGACAGCCTTTTGTAATATTGTCAAAGACAGTTTCAACGTTACTATGTGTTTCAAAGAAGTCTCTTTGTGAAATCATTTCCTCATAACCTATGTATTCGGTCTTAAGCAATTTAACAACTTCCACTTCATTATTTTCGTTACCTTTAACTTCCTTGGTTGAGGTAAAGGTGAAGTTATCCCCCCATTCATTGGCGACAAAATATGCTTCTTTTTCTTCCACGAACGCTTTGATTATCGCGCCGTAACAATATTTTTCATCCTTAGCGTGATCAAATGACATTTCAACGCGACTATAATAATGGTCATCATACTTTGTGGTTGTCATAACATTTGTACCACTGACTGTTACTTCATCGATGAAAGAGGTATAAGCACTTCCGTGTATTTCAAATTCATCAAGACTATCGGCGTTATAATTAGCGGCCACTATGATAGTTGCTTCTTGATTAGGGGCTATGACATAGTCATCAGAGGGCTTGCCTTCTATTACAGTGTTATATGAATGATAGCCATATTCATAAGTAAAATAGATACCACTCATGTATCCTTCACCAGTGTTTTTAAGATTTACTTTATAACGAGTGCCTTGATCAAAGTAACTGTAGCGTTCATCATCTTCAGCATATTTTTCAACTAAAGTGACTTCAAAATCATTGTATTCATCTGCGGTCACGGTTCTTGGTGGTAAAGGTGGAGTGGCAGTTAAGCCAGGAATCATCGATAAGACAGCTAGTAATGTTTTCATGGTTTGTTTCCTCTTACCAAACAAGACGAATAGTTAGATAAAACCTGCTAAAAGTTTTTACAAAAATCTTTATGAGTTGCACTTTTTTATCGTTTGACTATTTATTTAAAATAAATGTGGTAGAATATTCTAGCAAAAAACGGAGGGTAAGAAAGATGGAAAACTATAAAACAGTGCCAATTACACTTATTACCGGTTATTTAGGAAGTGGTAAAACCACATTAATCAATCACATATTAAAAAACGCTAAAGGTCATAAGATGGCCGTTATCGTTAATGATATTGGCGAAGTCAATATTGATGCTGAATTAATTGAAGAAAACGGCATCGTTAAAGGTAAGGATGAAAACTTAGTGGCTCTCTCCAATGGCTGTATCTGCTGCACATTAAAACAAGACTTAATTCAACAACTTGCTGACTTAGTCAAGCAACAAAAATATGACCATATCTTAATTGAAGCTTCTGGTATTTGTGAACCAGTACCAATCGCTCAAACAATTACTTATATGGAGCAAGAATTTGAGAAACAACATTTGCCAAAGTTCTATTGGTTAGATGCTATTATCTCTGTCACTGATGCCTTAAGACTTAGAGATGAGTTTGGCTGTGGTGAAACATTAAAAGAAGCGACACGTGGTGAAGAAAACTTAGAAAACCTCGTTATTCAACAAATTGAATTCTGCGATATCGTTTTATTAAATAAAGCCTCATTAATTAGTAAGGAAGAACTCAGAAGAGTGAAGCTTGCTATTAAGGCTTTGCAACCAGAGGCTGAGATTATTGAAGCAGATTTCTGTGATGTTGATATTGATAGATTAATCGATACAGACCTCTTTGATTTCGATAAGGCCAGTGGCTCCGCTGCATGGATTAGAGAATTCGAAGACTGGGATAGCGACGTTGAACATCATGATGACGACGATGACGATGAGGAAGAAGAACACCATCACCATCACGACCACGATGAAGACGATGACGATGACGATGAGCATGAGCATGAAGAACATGAGCATCATCATCACCATCACCATCACCACCATGGTATAGAAAACGAAGAAGAAGGTACCGCTCTTGAATACGATATCAATACATTCGTTTATTATCGTAGAAGACCATTTGATCAAGAAAAGTTTGAACATTGGGTCAAAGAAGAAAGCGGTAAACACCATATCATTAGAGCAAAAGGTGTTTGCTACTTCGCTAACGAAAAAGAAAACATTTATGTCTATGAATCAGCGGGTTCTCAAACAACCTTAACTTATTCAAGAAAATGGTTCTCTGCGACATTAACAAAAGCACAATTAACTTATTTAAGA
>CACWSI010000065.1 GCA_902763555.1 uncultured Erysipelotrichaceae bacterium
TTAAGGCCTTATCTTTGCCGGCTTTATAATCTTGAACCGCAATATTATATTTTACCAGTATTTCATCAATGATTGATGATAATTCTTTATTGTCATAGTGATTTGAGAAGCCATTTTCCTCTAACAAAGAGTTCAAATCATTCTTAGATTCTAATAATTGCTTATAAAGAATTGAGGCTTGTTTATAAGTGATTTCTTCATCGTTATAAAGCTTTAATAAATCGATTAAGTCATTCTCAATTTCTAATAGTTTTTCACTACCGTGTCGCTTAATTTCACTTCTGACACGTGTTAAAACGAAGTTACTAACTTTAAGTGTAGCAAGGCCTTCTTCCTTTAATTCAGAGAAGAGTTTAAATAGATATGAATCGTTATTAATCTCATCAATTGTTTCTGGTAAAAGGAAGTCGACTTTAAATTTCTTATCGGCCTTATAATTTAGTGCTTCATCTACGAGTTCTTGGCTAATTCTAATAGGTGCGATGGTTGCGTCCGCGAAATAGCGATAATCAATCTTTGTGTTCTTTTTACGCATAAAGACTGTTTCGTTTTTAGCCTCATCATATCTTCTTGTTTCTGGTTTAACAGATTTACCACTACTGACGATTTCTTTTTGACGTTTGATTTCACTAGTGATGGCTTTTTCAACATTCTTAAAGCCGTTGAGATTTTTAAGTTCAACGATTTCACCATTAACACCATCAACTTTAAGTGAGACATTAACGTCCACTCTCATAGTGCCTTCTTGTAAACGACCATTGCTAACACCTAGTGATACCGCAATATCTCTAATATCTTCTAAGAAGATTCTAGCTTCTTTACCGTTTCTAATATCTGGGTCAGTGACGATTTCAATTAAGCCCATGCCCGCTCTATTAAAATCTAATAATGTTTTATCTTTAGCGTGTATTTGTTTAGCGGAGTCTTCTTCGATATGCAAATGGTTGATTCTGATAATCTTGATACTATCATCAACATTAATAGCGAGATGACCATTTTTACCAATTGGATGGAAGAACTGTGTTAATTGATAGCCTTTGGCTAAATCACTATAAAAATAGTTCTTTCTATCAAATCTAATTAATCTATCTAATTCCATATGAAGAGCGTTAACCATTCTAATTGCGGATATTACACACTTTTTATTAAGAACAGGCATCGCACCAGGGAAAGCCATATCAATTAAACCAA
Source organism: uncultured Erysipelotrichaceae bacterium (assembly GCA_902763555.1). Taxonomy (GTDB): domain Bacteria; phylum Bacillota_I; class Bacilli_A; order RFN20; family CAG-826; genus RUG14515. The sequence goes on from CACWSI010000065.1 coordinate 1,192, forward strand.
CATTACTATTAGGGGCTTTACCAAATGTTGTGGGAGCACCACAAAAGAGCTTAGATTCACTAAGTAATTGTAGATGTATTTCTAAACCGATAATAGCAACGTAGTTCATACTATTTCTTAGTGAGGTCCTTTAAGCCTGTGATATCTTCCACTACTTGGGCAATATTAAATAATTTAGATTCAGTAAAATGATGAGAAGTGATATTAACACCAAATGGCATCTTATCTTCAAACCCTAATGGTAATGTAATTGATGGATAACCACCTAAATTAGCAAAGGCTAAATAGTTATCAGAAATAGCGGCATCCTTATTAAATGATTTCTTAGGTGTATCATCGCCAAATAAAGGAGCGATTGTTGGGGAAGCAGGGAGAATAATTGCATCATTACTTTCTAAGACTTTATTGAATGTTTCCACAATCATTCTTCTGCAGCGTAATGCTCTTAAATATATTTCTTCTTGGTTTTCTTCTAATAAGGAAATAGAACCAATCACAAATCTTCTTCTAATACGGTCAGAGAAACCTTCAGTTCTTACTTTGAAGAGCATTTCTTCATATGTATCAGCGTCTTTATATGCGCCAAATTTAATGCCATCAAGATTAGCGTTACTACTTGTGGCTTCCGCACTTGAGATAATGTAATAAGCGGGATAAATAGCCTCTACGATAGGTAAAGTAATTGAGACGGTATTGATTTTGTGGCCTTTTTGTTTAAGCTCTTCGATCAATGAATCAAAGGCTTTTTTAATTGTTTCATCCTTTAAATCATCATAGATTTCTTTAATAACAGCGAAAGTATATGGTTCTTTATTTTCTTTAATCGCGCTAACATAATCTTCCATCGGTAAAGAGGAAGAAGTTGTATCTTTATCATCGTGTCCCCCTAAGACATTAAGTAATAAAGCGCTTTCTTTAACATTCTTAGTGAAATATGAAACATGATCTAAAGAAGCGGAAAAAGTAAATAAACCAAATCTAGATATTTTACCCCAAGTTGGTTTAAAGCCTACTAAAGCACTATAGGAAGCAGGTACCCCAAGTTGGTTTAAAGCCTACTAAAGCACTATAGGAAGCAGGCTTACGTACACTATCGCCTGTATCAGATCCAATAGCGTAAGGAACTATACCAGCAGCACAAGCAGCCGCACTACCACAAGAAGAGCCACCAATCATTCTGGTTTTGCTTTCATCCCATGGATTATATGTTTTACCAAGATGACCACTACTACCTGTTCCACCCATTGCTAATTCATCTAATGTTGTTTTAGCAATTGGAATAGCTTTTTTATTTAATAATCTCGTATATACTTCAGCGTCAAACGGAGGAAGGTATCCTTCTAATAATCTAGATGAACCAGTTGTAGGAATATCTTTTGTGGAGAAATTATCTTTAATCGCAAAAGGAATGCCCCATAAAGGATTATCTACTTCTACTTCTTGCTTAGATAATTCTGTGGCGAATTGAATCGCTTCTTTTTCATAAACATATTCAAAGGCATTATTAGTGTCTTTTTTAATCTTTTCTAAAGCTTCTTTAACCAAATCTAAAGGAGTGACCTCTTTATTAACTAAGGCCTGATGTATTTCAAAGATGTTTTTAGATAAATAGTCCATTATCTTACCACCTTTGGAATAACAATCTGTCCTTCTTCCACTTTGGAGGCATTCTTCAAAGCCTCTTGTTGAGTTAAACAAGGTTCAGTTACATCTTCTCTTAAAAAATCAGTCACTAAGTCATAAGGAAAGACCATGGGTTTAACATGGTCAATATTAGGAATATTCTTCATACATTCAATGGCTTCT
>CACWSI010000066.1 GCA_902763555.1 uncultured Erysipelotrichaceae bacterium
TCTCTTTTCTAGCCTTATTATTGACAAATACCAATAAATTGGTAAAGTATTATCGCTATGGAGAAAGTTATGAACGAATCAAAACTATTAAACACAAAATTAAAAACCATTCTCGCGGTACTAATTATCTATGTGATATGCTTTGCTTTTCGCGCTTTAGAATACTTTGTTATCCGCACTGACCAAACATTCTTTGGTGAAGCTTTTATTCATAAATTAATTGGTATTGGCTTAATGATTGCAGCAATATTTGTTTTCCGTTATAGATTTGAAGATGTTGGTTTTAAAACAGGCAAATCATTCTTAGACATTTTAAAAGGTCTTGCCTTTGGCATTATCGTCTTTATTATCGCCTATGGTGTTGAAATCATCATCTTAGCAGCCTCAAATAACTTAAAAGCGGTTGAACTATATGTCACTGCCTATTCCGTTGATGGTGGAGAACAAGCTAAACATACTGAATTTATCTTCTTTGTAATCTATGTTATCGGCAACATCATCAATGTATTAATGGAAGAAGGTGTCTTTAGAGGCTTATTCCAAAAGATGCTCTCTGATAAATATAAATTCCTTATCGCTGGTATTATTGCTTCTGTTTTATTTGGTGTATGGCACATTATGGCGCCTTTAAGAAGCTTAATTGATGGTAATAATAAATCAGTTGGTGGTTTCATTGGTGAATCCGCGATGTTAATCGGTACATCCGCTTTAGTGGGCTTCAAATTTGCAATGATGGGAAAATTAACAGGCAATCTTTATATGGGTATGGGTGATCACTTTGTGAATAACACAATTGTTAATATCCTTCACGTTATCAATAAAGAAGACGAAGCGGATAATCTAACTGTTATCCGTATTTCTATTGCCCAATCCGTTTCATTTACCGCTGTTCTTATTTGGTTTATTATTGATGCCATCCGTAAAAAGAAAGCCGCCAATCAAATTCCAGCTGAACAGCAATAATGAATAAATGACTTTGATACTTCGTGTGTCAAAGTTTTTTATTTATAGTTGTCTTCATTTTGTAGACAACTGCAAGCATTCATAATAATATGAAAACAGCTATGAAAGTCTACGAATTATCATTTCAAAAGAATATCCGTGATATCGGTGGTATGACCACAGTTGATGGTCGTCATATTAAGTATGGTCGATTAATTAGAGGAAGTGTTTTAACTAAAATCGATGAAAACGACGAACAAATCATTAAAGGCTTAAACATCACTGATATTATCGATTTTAGAAGTCCTGATGAATTTGAGTATTATCCTGATTTCCATCTTGATGGCGTAAGAATGCATAACCTTCCTGTTTTAAGTAAGAAAACTAATGATGAAGCCAGACAAAGAATGAAAAGTTCAGATGGTAATCTTTTGTGGTTTTTAGAAGATAACACTAGTGGCTTTAATCATTTGGTTAAAGTCTATAGTGAATTTATTACCACTCAAGATGGTATCGATGCTTATAAGAAGTTCTTTGAAATTATCTTAAATGATAATAGAGTGACATATTTCCATTGCTCTCAAGGTAAAGATAGAACAGGCTTTGCGGCCTATCTTGTTGAAATAGCTTTGGGCGTTAGTGAAGAAGACGCAATGAATGATTATTTATATTCAAATATCGCCATGGAAAAGCGCGCTGAGATGATGCTAAGAAGAGTGGAGTATCTTCCTTTCTATAATGAAGAATATAAGCAGAGCTTAATTGATGTATTTTCCACTCGTGTGGAATATATGAATTCAGCGATTAATGCGATGAAAGAACACTATGGTGGCACGCTTAATTACATCAAAGAAGCCTTAGGTGTTGATATTGATAAACTTAAATCCTTATATTTGGAATAATAATTTACTTTTAAGTAATACTCATATAACATTATTAATGTGCTTAGCACAAAACATATTAAATATATAAGCGGGAGTAGCGAAGTTAGAATCTCGTCAACACGGTGAATAACCCGGGACTAACCAGTGTATGAGCAAGACGCTAGAAAACTTTTTGGAGGACAAGTATATGTTTGAAACAAAAAGCGCAAAGGAAGTCTTGCAAGAACTTGATAGTAATGTTGAGCAAGGTTTAACTAGCCAGGAAGCTGGTGAAAGACTCATTAAATATGGGCCTAACAAATTACCAGAGAAAAAGAAAACCCCGCTTTTTTTAGTGTTCTTAGGTCAGTTCAATGACCCAATGATCTTCATCCTTTTAGCGGCCGCT
>CACWSI010000067.1 GCA_902763555.1 uncultured Erysipelotrichaceae bacterium
TTTTGTGTTTAATAGTTTTGATTCGTTCATAACTTTCTCCATAGCGATAATACTTTACCAATTTATTGGTATTTGTCAATAATAAGGCTAGAAAAGAGATAAAAAATAACCGATAATAGAGAAGTATGAAGAAATTTATTATCAAATGGGGAAAAGGAGAAATCCAACATCTTGAAGAGATTCACAAGACTCTAATCGTTGAAAAAGAAGATATCGATGATGTTGATCCCACTTTGATCTTGCCTGAAGAAGTTAAAAAAGAAATTCACTATTTAAGAAGACTAAATACTTCGGATACCAAAAGAAATTATGACTATGGTAGTTGGAGTGATTTTATCGAAGTCGAAGAAATAAAATAAAAGGACTGAAACTCAGTTTCAATCCTTAATAATCTAATGGTGCCCGAGGCCGGAATCGAACCGGCACGGTATCGCTACCGCTGGATTTTGAGTCCAGTGCGTCTACCAGTTTCACCACTCGGGCAGTGAGTTAATTATATAACAGTGATGAAAAAAGTAGAAACACTAATTTTTACGTTAATTAATCACGATTTTCGCCAACATAGAAGATGGCTAATGAATCAGGACCAATGTGCGCGCCTGTGATGAGGTCATAGAAATATATTTCAACATTACTCACACCATGGTCGGTTAAATAGTTTTTAATTGATAAGGCATCATTATAGGCATCACAGTGAGAGATATATACTGTTTGTTTTTCTGGATGTCTTATTTTAGCTAAGCAAGTTTCAGCGAGTCTTTTTAATGCCATTTTACGACCACTTACTTTACCCGCGACTTCAATCTTAGATTTATTGCTACCTTTTAAGATGAATTTGATTCTTAAGAAATTGATGAACTTCGCAAGTAAAGCGGAGACTCTACCTTTCTTAATTAAGTATTTGATATCGCCCACAGTGAATTCACTTCTCACCTGGAATTTGAACTTTTCACATTCATAGCAAAGATCTTTAAAAGACATACCATTCTTCACTAATTCATAAGCATGAAGGGCTTGAAGACCTTCACCAAAGCCCGCGGTCGCACTATCAACGATATAGATCACTTCTTTACCTTGTTCTTTATTGATTGTGTCTCTAGCGATACATGCTGAGTTATATGTTCCTGAAATACCTTTAGCCATCACAAAGCAGATAATTTGATGACCATCTTCCACGTCTTTTCTAAACGCTTCTTCATATGTATAAGGAGTGACTTGAGAAGTATCAATTTTGCTACCTTCACGCATCTTTTGATAAAAAGAGTGAGAGAATTGGTCAACGTTAATATCATCTTCATAGCATTGATAGATTTTTTCATCGATAGTTAACGACATATTGACCACTTTGATTTCAGCGTTTCTTTTTTCGATAATGTCTTTGAATAGATTGCTACCCGCATCAGCGTAAATTTTAATTGCCATAAGCGTTCCTCCTTTTTTAGCCGTCAATATAGTAAGAAAAGAAAGCTCATTAATAAATCTATTAATAAAAAAGATTACTCTATTAGGAATAATCTTTACTCTACTATGATAATTTGAATTGATAGATTACTACGTAATCTCTACGCAAGATTGCCCGCGCTTACATAGTTTAAAAGCAAGTCTCGAGCGAATAGGAAAGGATCAGAATGTTCTTCCACGACTGTTAACTTATTAGGGGCATAATCAGAGCAATAATTATCACAAACAATGTAATAAGTATCGTTTAGATTAATATTCTCTTGGTTGGCTTTGCCATAATCTGAATAAGTTATGAAATAGTTTTCATTATCAGTTTCCATAAAGCGAGATTTTAAATCACTACCCTTTAAGGAACATAATTGAATTGTGTTATCAAACGGGAAGAGATTGAATATATCAGCATAGCTGACTTCACCCGCTCCTAGATGATATGGAGAACGACAAGAAAGATATCCACCACCTAAGAAGATGTTATATTTTTCTTTCCATTCTTCTAATCCAGTTTCTAGATATAACTGGCTCACTAATTGTCTTAAATCTTCGGAATAATAACGTTTTTTAAGATCAGCGATTGGTTCTCTAACGTTGCCGATAATGCTTTTATATTTTTCAAATAAAGCTTCTGATCTAGTTTCTGGTTCCACTTTTTTAGTGTAGTCATGGGTAAAGATACTCTTAATATCTGTGACTTTAAATGTATCGTTTTTAGTGTCGACTTCTAACTTAGCGTAAGAGAAGCTATTGTTA
>CACWSI010000068.1 GCA_902763555.1 uncultured Erysipelotrichaceae bacterium
CCTCAAGCGGGTGTTGCTATTGGTTTATCCACAACTGCGTATAAGTTATTCTCACAATATAGTGACCCATATATGCAAAAAACAGGCGCTTTAATTCTCGCCATTATCTTAACAAGTACTTTAGTTTATGAACTCTTTGGTCCAATGGTGGCCAAGTTCGCTCTTAAGAAAGCTCACGAAATCCCAGAAGAAAACCTTTAAGCAATTAACTTTTTCTTCTCTGGTTTAATCATATTTCTAATTAACTTTTTAACAACTCTGTAAACGAGTTTTTTATCTTCTTTGCTTAATCCTCTATAAGCTTTATAAACAGGACCAATTTGAAGAAGGATCTTCTTAAAGAAGACGACAAAGTCATCCGCTTCAAATTTCTCTAATTCTCCAAAGATAATTTCCGTAAATCTTTCTCTATCTTCTGGTTTAAGAGATTCAATCCAAGAATTAAGAGATTTTTCTAAATATCTTGAAGACATAGTGCGTTTAGTTAAATAAATGAAATCATTGTCCTTAATGACCCATTCAAATGGGTTATGTTGTAAGAACATGACCGCTCTACTTTTAATAATTTTAATATCAGTTTCATTAGAGAAAAGAACACCAACGATAGAAGATTGAGGAACAATCTTAGTGAACTTCTCTAATCGATCTTCTTTACCTTTAAATAATCCTTTGATTCTAAAACCAGGACCATCAAAAGAATAAACATGTTCAATCCTTGAAACATCATCTAATTGACTGAGCATATAGGTGCAGATATTGCCACCTTTACTATGCCCACATAAGATAATCTTTTCTTTATTATGTCTTTTAATCACTCTTTGAATGAACTCTTCCGCATAAGCGTAGGAGTGCATTCTATCGCTATAAGATAAAGTGAAGTCTTCTTTCCAACCAGCATAGGAAGGATCAGTACCTCTAACCGCAATAATAATTTGATTATCAAACTTGACCGCCACAACAGCGAACTGGATACCTTTTTTACGGTCTAAAATATATTCATAATCCACAACTTGAGCATCTTTAAATCTCTCGGAATTGATGAGTAATTTCAAATATTTGCGCGAAAATCTTGGAAAATAAGAGAAGTAATAAGGCTCTAATCCCTTGTATTCTGGAATGTAGTCAAAATCACTAATAGTTAAAGGAAGTCTATCTTTAACGATAGAAAAATCAAAATAAGCCACCCAAGAAACCACTAAAGCATCACAAATATTTAGTGGTGTTTCCTTGATATTGTCTTGATTTTTCTTAATATACCCTAAAAGTTTCATGAAAATATATTACCATACATCCCCTTAAATAGTGTTAAAATATAAACACTTATTGAAGAGGAGATAAAATCTAATGAAAAACGCTTCAAAGACAATGTTCAATGTTGGTCACATTGTCACAATCATTTACCTTATTTTAGGTGCTCTTTTAGCTGTCGCCGGCATTATTACTCTTATCGTTGGCATTACTACCCTTGGTCTTGCCGGTGGTGATGCCCAAGCAGAAGCTGCCGCTGCCGCTGCTATGGGTGCTGGTGGTACTCTTATCGCTTGGGGTTTATACTTCGTTATTACTTCCATCGTCTGCTTAGTGCTCGTTGGTAAAGCCAAAAGAGAACTCGCTGATGAAAGCAAATCTAACAAAAAACCATTCATCGTGACAATCGTTGTTGGTGCTATTGCTAGTAACCCATTCTACGTTCTTGGTGGCATCTTCGGTTTAATCGCTGAAGGTCAACAAGGACAAAAAGCTGAATAATTAATTCACAAAAAGAATAATGACCTGCCGCGTGCAGGTCTTTTCTTTTACACGCATGCGCGTAATCCATAAATAAAATAGGGATAAATCTTTATAAATATTTTTTCTATAAATTCTATTAACACTCTTTTAATGTTAATCCAAAGTAGTGGTTTTTCTATCTAATATGCCCATCCAGCTATTTAAAAGGCAATATTCATATAAAACCAATTCGGTAATCGTTAACCTATTATTCAATCAAAATAGTTTAATTCGGTATTTTTTATGCAAAAATAGGTAGTTGCATATTTTCCTTAAGTGATACATACTAGAATCACAGAGGTTACATAATATGCGAATGTTTGACTTACAGGGTGCTGTCAATGCTCTTTTGACCAACCCTAACATTGTTTCTTTACTTAATTCTATTGAATTATATAAAGGAAAAACTACCGCCGTTAAGAAACTCAAGAAGA
>CACWSI010000069.1 GCA_902763555.1 uncultured Erysipelotrichaceae bacterium
CAGAAACTAAAAGATAACTTTTTTTCATTATAAAATCCTCTTCATTTCTAATTGTTTATAGTTTACAAAAAACTATTAGTAGTTTCAACACTATAAAAAGCATTAACAAAAATGTCGTGTAATAATCAAAAAAAGACCCATAAGGCCTTTTAATGTTTAAATGTAAATTTTATCTGCTATGGTCTAGGATTATATGAAAACAAGGTTGTGACATTGAGTGAGTTAAAAGAAGCAGGATTACTACCATAGAGTTTAGTGTCCGCTTTGGCGGTCTTCATAAAAGATTCTAAAGAGACGAATGTTCCATCTTCATTAATGACATATTCCGCACTAACCATTGTGTAACCTTTAAACTCTTCTGTTGGAACAAGATCTTTCTTTTCAGCATCACCAGGAACAGGCAATACGAGATATTCCACTATTCTAGTTTCATAAAGATTCATTGAAGTGACTGACATATTACTTGTGTCGATTCTAGAAGGATAAGTTTCATACTCTAAATAATCACCTGTGTAATGAATTTCTAATTGATCGCCCGCCACAATCTTATCAATACCAAAATCACTGAGTTTAAATGGAATAAACGCAGTACCAAATAACAAAGTGACATGGTCTTGAACATGCAAGCCATAGTCAGGTGTAATCATTCTTGAAATCATATAATTCCCTGTTTCATGAACCTCTGTTCTAGAAATAGGTAAAAAAGAGCACGCTGAAACTGATAGAGCGATTAATGGTAAACCAATGTTAATTAATAATTTATTTGTCTTCATAATATATCCCCTACATTATACAAGACGAATTAAATGAAAAAAACTGTTAAAAATATAGACAGATTTGAATACAAAAATATGCCAAAAATACGATTTTATCGATATTTTCGATATTTATTGCTAAACATATTATTTATTTTCTAAAATAGTAAGCGAGGTAATTAGAATATGGAAACAATTAATGGTTATTCTGTTAACGATAAAAGCAGATTACAAGCTGAAATTGAAAACTTTAGAAGAAAAAGAAACACATCTCTTGGTGTTGGTATCTCATTGAGCGTTATCGCTATTATCGCAATCATCATTATTGCAGCGATGTTAGTAAATCAAATGTATGAATACGCTCAAAGTCATGGTTCAGTTAGTGAAAGTGAACTTTATTCTGCCTTTATGGGCCAAATCGCTCTTATCTATTTGTTCGGTTTTGTAGAAACTGCTGGTAACATCATTGCTTTAGCGGGTGGTATTTCTAACCATGTTAAAATGGCCAATAGAAGAAGAACATTAGAAAGATTAAGAAACATTGAATAATCTCGATTAATCCAAACAAAAATTAAGCCACGTTACTGTGGCTTTTTTGTTGCTTTCTATTACTGTGTTATACCATTCTTTGTTAAAAAGAATTACACTATTATTTACATTAATATGAAACGTTTGATTATTCTATTATTTCCTTTATTACTAGTGGGCTGCGCAAGCGAGGACTTTAGTTATGTCATTAAACCAGTTGATAATGAAGTCCACTACGACGATGTCTATTTGATTATGGGACAAAGTAACGCCACTGGTGTTGCGGAATGGAGATTTTTAGAAGAAAAAGCACCTGATATTTATGATAAATATGTTTCTAGTAATCCTAATGTCTTAATCTCTTATGATGTTGATGAACATATTAATAACCACTTTTTGCCTACAAAGTTTGGTTTTGGCAATAATGAGACCTTCTTTGGTCCAGAAATTGGTATTGCAGAAACACTATCAGCATACGAAGAGCAATCATATATCATTAAGGCCACCTACAGTGGCTCTTGCTTACAAAATGAATACATCGATAAAGATGGTAAAAAATATGAGTTATATAATCGCTTCGTTCCTTTTATCCTTAATCAATTAGAATATCTTAGAGAAAGCGGTAAAAATCCAAGAGTTAGAGGCTTATTTTGGATGCAAGGAGAAAGTGATTCTGTTAATTATTTAAATAAAACATATGGAAAAGCATTAAAACAGTTCGTAAGCAATATAAGAAAAGACTTAAATGAATATGTCTATGGCTATATGAATTTCGTTGATGCGGAAATATCCACAAAATCAATGTATTGGGTTCACCCAACACAAAT
>CACWSI010000070.1 GCA_902763555.1 uncultured Erysipelotrichaceae bacterium
ATTAACTCCTTCCATAACTTCATCACCGATCCAAATAGAAAGAGTGAAACACCAAACGCTGGTAGAAACTTAGTCAAAGAAATCTTTGAATACTATGCCCAAGCTGATAAACAACACGTTTATTTCCACTGCTGGGGTGGTGCGGATAGAACTGGTGTTACTGGTTTCTTACTCAACGCTATCTTAGGTGTCAGTTATACTGATGCTATCATCGACTTCGAATTAACAACCTTAACAAATAACAAGAGATGCCATATGCACAATTCTCAAAATGCTCATATGCCAAAATTCTTAAATCTCTTCGTTACTGGTTATACATTTGAAAGAGATGGCCAACAATTCGAATATAAATTCGAAGAAGACAAAACACTTCGTTACAACGCTGATAACTTATTAAAGGCCATGGGTGTTGAAGAAGAAACACTCGAAAAGATCCGTGGTATCATGCTTCCAGGCTATGCTGAAGGCAAGTTAACAGAAAACGAAATGGTCAACAGAGGTTCCTATAAATAGACCTCTCTTGTCCAATTAAATCAAATCTTAAAGCGGGACTTCGGTTCCGCTTTTATAATATTTTGTTAATTTATCAAATAGTGATAATATATTTGTATGAACGAAAAAACAAAAAAAGAGCTCGATCAAGAGCAAAAAGAACAAAGAGCTATTTATATTGAAAATAAGATTTTAAGTTTCTTACTACCTATTACTGGTGCGGCCGCTTTAATTTTGGGTCTTGTGGGATTTATCCTTACCATTAATGCTGGTCGACCTGGTATTACAGTCTTCTATATTATTTTAACATTATTAGGACTCGCGGGCTCCCTATATGGTGTCCTCTTATTAGTAAGACTTAAAAAACCAGACTTCCTTAAGAGGAAGAAAAAAGAAGAAGTGGAAGATTCAATTCTTCAAGACTAATCCTTCTTCTTTAATAAATAGTCCTTAGAGAGATTAAAGAGCATCTTCCAAAAGACCGCTCTTTTTTCTTTCGGTGTATTTTTCCATTCATCCCTAATGAGCTTAAGCCTTTTAGCGAAGAATGGTAATAGTTCTCTTTCGTTAGGTAGTTTCTCAACATCAATATTAGTTAAGAAATCAAATATCCCATCAATGAAGTCTTTCTTCATTCTCTTCATCATAATTATTAAGCGCGTAGTTCATCGTATCCACAATATGCGTGGATCGAGGTGTATAAGCTTGCTTACGCACAAACTCATGACCTTCAATATCCCATGAAAAAGCGTCATGCTGGAGCAAAAGACCATTACAAGATGAAATAATCTTCTTTTCACGATATTCATTCATTAAACGGCCAATGATTGATTCATCAGGCGTATATTCACGTAATAAATGTAAAATATTCTTATATTCGGTATCGTAACAGTTCTGTGGATAGTTAGGTGCGTCAAAAGAATAAACCCCTAAGAGTTTATAACTCTTATTTAAGCGCTTAGCCGCGGTAATCGCTAAACGTCCACCTTTAGAGTGGCCACCGACATACATCTTCTTAAATACAAAGTTATAAGAAACATCTTGTAAATAACGGACTGCTTCAATTTCAGAAGGCACTGTATCAAGATAGGCCATATTGAAATCTTCTTTCCAACCTAAGGTCGTGGAATCAGTGCCACAGAAAGATACATAGGCAAAATCATGCAAGATAATAGTGATCGCTTGAAACTGCTTGGAATTAACGACATCTCTTTCTTTTTTAAACCACGCAAATTTGGCGTGTTTAAATCTAAGAGAACGACAAACAATCTTGACGACTTCAATATAATTGAGTTTTCTTTCACCAGAGTTTTTAGGTGGTTTATATTCATTAATTCTTTTTAATAATTCATCACTAGAATAGATCTCTTTTTGGTCTTTAAGTTCATCAAAAGGAAAATAAGAGACCATCGCTAAAACAAGAGCATCCACTTCATTGAATGGTACTTCTTTAAAATCAATATTTTGATAGCGGTATAAGTAATCTAAAACGTACATGCCACTATGATATGCACTCTTATTTTTAATTACAAAAAGCAAATAGTGGTATAGAATATTAAAAACTGATAACAAAGTTAATAAAAGAAACAGTTTTACAAAATCTTATTAAAATAGAGGTTAATATGAAAGCGTGGTTAGTGGTTAATTCATTCATGAACACTGATAAGTTTAAACACTTATATGAAATGCTTTCACTTGCCTTTAATAAAAGAGGTGTTTCTTTAGATATTAAAACAGCCTCCGATATTTCTTTAGAAGTGAATAAAAAGATTAATGAAAAAGTGGACTTCATTATCTTCTGGGATAAAGACATTTATTTAGCCCAAAGACTTGAAGAGCAAGGCTATAAATTATTTAATTCTGCAAGAGCAGTTGAATTATGTGATAACAAGATTTTAATGTATCAAGCTTTAGCGAATAAAGGCATTAGAATCCCACGTACATTTATTGCCCCAAAAACATTTGAAGGCCTTAATTATTCCAAACGTGATTTTGTTAACAAAGTCATCGAAGAAATTGGTTTACCTTTGGTAATTAAAGAAGCCTACGGCTCATTTGGTGAACAAGTCTATCTTGCTAACTCATTAGAAGAAGCAAATAAGATTATTGATCAAATCGGCTATAAAGATTTCTTAATGCAAGAATATATTGCCTCCTCTAAAGGCAAGGATATCCGTATTAATGTCGTTGGTAATAACGCCATTGTTTCTATGCTTAGAGAAAACAAAAATGATTTCAGAAGTAACATCTCTAATGGTGGAACAGGCGCTAAATTTGAACCTAAACAAGAATATATTGATTTAGCCATCAAAGCCACTAAAGCATTAGGTTTAGATTTCGCGGGTGTAGATGCCATGTTTGGCCCTAATGATGAGCCAATTATTTGTGAACTTAATAGCAATCCACAGTTTGCGAGCACTCTTCAATATACTGGTGTTAATCTCGCTGAAGTCATCGCTGACTATATCTTAAATAATCTATGATAAGTGGGTTAATAGTTTATAACGCTTACGACGCGAAATGTAATCGTTTCTTCATTAATAAGTGTCTCGAATTATTAAATGATGAGACTTTTTCTTTGAAATACGTTGATGAAGAAAAGTTGTTAGAATATGTTTCTTCCAATAAAGTGGACTTCGTCATTTATCGTGGACGTAATTATCTTCTTTTAGAAGAATTAGAAAATAGAGGCGTTAAAACATTCAACAATGTCATTACAAACAAGACCGCTAATGATAAGTATCTGACTTACGAGTTCCTAAAAGAAAACGAGCTTTCATACATTGAAACATATCTAGAACCAAAGCCTTTTCCTTGCATAATGAAAAGCGTTTCAGGTCATGGTGGCCAAGAAGTGTTCTTTGCTAAGACTATAGAAGAAGTTAACCAAATCAAAACTGAACATCCTAATCTTAAGTTCATCTTTCAAGAGTTCTTGGAAAACAACGGGGATGTCAGAATTTATGTTTTAAATCAAAAAGTCATAGTCTCGATTAAAAGAAAGAGCCAAGTTGATTACCGCAATAACTATTCCTTGGGGGGAGAAGTTGAATTGTTCGAACCAAGCCAAGAAATGGTGGATACTGCGATAAAAGTCGCAACTCTGCTAAAAGCAGATTTCGTTGGAGTGGACTTCTTACTCACTGAAGATGGCTATAAAATAATCGAACTAGAAGATCCTGTTGGTTCAAGAATGGTTTATAAATTAAAGCCAGAATTAGACATCATTAAACAATACGTGGAGCACATTAAAAAGAATATCTAATCAGCATAAAGGTTGATTAGATTTTCATTTTCGTTCATACTTTTCCTATGGAACAAGAATTAAACGTCTTAGAATACGATAACGCTAAAGTGACATTCACTGGTCAGACAAATAATATTGCCACTAGTGACGAACTAGAAGCTTCTCCTATTTATCAAGATAAAATGGGCACTGCTTATTCTAGAAGCAAGAAACTTTCTCGTGC
>CACWSI010000071.1 GCA_902763555.1 uncultured Erysipelotrichaceae bacterium
AAAGATAACTCAAATGACTTTCCGCTTGGATTTGGAGTTTCTTTGAGATATGTATATTCAACGGTATAGTCGACCTCGTAAATAACTTTATCGACAATATCTCCTCTTAAATCATAATTTTTATATCTAACATAGTGATCACCTGAGGTCATTCTCTTGGCTAAAATACGACTTGGGTTTTCTTCTGAAGAATAATCTCTTCTTCCAAAAAGCCACGTACATGACGCTGTGGAAATAACGATAAAGGAAATAGGTAATAAAAATAACGCCTTTTTACTCATAGTGGTTTACCACCTTTCACTTATTAGACGTTAATAAATATAGAAAACTGCTAAACAAATATCAATCTTTATGAATGATATTCCTTTAATAGCTTTTTCTTTGCGGAATCTAAATCAATCTCGCCAGTAGCGTATAAATGAATAATCTTCTTTGCTTCAATAGATGGTTCTACACCACCAACTGAATTGATGATTACGCTAAAGATTCAATGTTCGTAGACTCTTCGCCGGCCTTACATTCATTTTTTGTCATTGTTCTCATGATATTTTCTAACGATTTCGCCAAGTTCTTTGAGAGTTATTTCACCAGAAATATACCTTTCGCTTTGCTGCAAAAAGAAATCTGAAACATGAAGGCCATCGACAGCTTGTAGGCCGATGGCGGTTTCAATAATGTATCTTCTTTTTTCTTGTTCGGTCATATTACTATTTTATAGTAATATATTCTATATTTCAATTATACTTAAATCTTCTTTAATAATTCTCTAATATGTTCAAGACACTTTTTCTTATCTTCTTTTGGCATATTGCGTTTCTTAAGATAATGTAAAGCGCGTATACAACCCACTAATCTAGCTTTATCAATAGCGTGTTGATATTGTTTATCATTTAAATCGCTATAGTATTTTCTAGAAATGGTTTTCCATAAATAATTCGCAGTCTCTAATGAAATACCTAAGAAGTCTTCAATTGCTTCTCTTCTAATTTCACCGAATTCAAAATATGAGTTACAGACACTAGCGATTTCAAATATTGGATTACCTGTACATAAAGTATCCATATCAATAAGCATTAATTGATCGCCTACTAATAATTGATTCTTAAGATGGAAGTCACCATGAATTAATGTTTTAGCGTCAGGAATATCTTCGATAAACTTCTTAAGTTTCAAATATTCTTCATCACTTAAAAAGATTCTAATATTATCGACATATTTAAGATGACTGGCTTTCATATCTGGTAATGATTTATCATTACAAACAGTGCTATGGATTTTCTTTAAAGTAGCAACTGCTTTATCACAGAAGTCATCTAAGTTCTTTTGACTTTCTTTAACATAGTTAACACATGACGCTGCATTTAATAATTCAAAGACTGTGCCATATTGGTCACCCACTTTAACAGTGTCTAACGCAATCGCGGTAGGTAAACCTAATACGAATGCTTTTTTAGATAACTCTCTTTCTCTATTGATATCCACCATTGAGGTACCTGGTTCATAGACCTTAACAATAGTATCCGGAGCGGTAGAATATACGGTACCGTGTGCGCCCTTTCCAATAATTTTGCAGCCTTCAACTGAAACCTGACGTAAGGCTTTTTCAACAGTGACGATATTAGTAAATCCAGTCATTTCAAAGATGTCATAAACAGCAACACTAGTATTAATAACGGATACATTTTCAAATTTCTTTTTAAGGTTTAAAACAACACGAAGGCCCGCACTAGAGATATATTTCATTCCTTGTGCATCTAAGACGATTTCATCATAGCCATGACCTTCTATTTGTTTAAAAATGTCGGCTTCGACTTCTGCATAGTTATCAAAAGATAATGAAGAAGGTAATTGATAAGTAAAAATAACCATAGAATATTAGTCCCCCTGTGAACCTACTCGGCAATTGAATAACCGAGCATCTGAGTTATATATTGGTGAATGACATCTTCCAATATATAACCATCTGGGTAGTTCCTACCCGATATCCCTACGTTACCAGCTTTACCATTCCAATTAATATAATCTTCATTTAAAAACTGATCCGTTACAGGAATATAT
>CACWSI010000072.1 GCA_902763555.1 uncultured Erysipelotrichaceae bacterium
TTCTTAATTGGTAGAGATGGCACTTTCTTAGGCAGATTTGAACCAACTGTTAAGCCAGAAGATATTGAAGAATCAATCGTTAATGCTTTAGGCAAATAATATGAAAAACGAAGAGCTACTAAAACTTGATAATCAGATCTGTTTTCCAATGTATGTAGCGAGTAAGGAAATTGTCCGCCGCTATATACCTTTATTAAGTGCTTTGGATTTAACTTATACCCAATACATTACCTTATTAGCGTTATGGGAAAAAGATCACATAACTGTTAAAGAATTAGGGGAAAAACTATACCTTGACTCAGGAACTTTAACGCCGCTCTTGAATAAGCTAGAAAAGAAGGGCTATATTATAAAGAATAAAAGCGATAAAGATGGCCGTGAATTAGTGGTCATTGTCACTGATAAAGGATATGAGCTCAAAAAGAAAGCTCTTGAGGTGCCACCTGAAATCGCTAAATGCGTATGTTTAGAGAAAGAAGAAGCAATAGTTTTTTATCAATTATTGCATAAGGTCCTCAACGGTTTTTATGGCAAATAACAGAAGTAACGTCATTGTTAGAACTAGTATTATTGGTATTCTCACCAATCTTGGTTTAGTCACGCTTAAAGCATTCGTGGGATTTATTGCTGGTAGTATCGCTATCATCATGGATGCGATTAATAACTTAAGTGATGCCTTATCTAGTGTCATCACCATTGTGGGCACTAAATTATCACAAAAGAAACCAGACGCTAAACACCCTTATGGACATGGTCGAGTTGAATACTTAACTAGCTTAATTATTAGCGTTATTATTCTCATCGCTGGTTCTGGTGCGATTATCGAATCAATCATCAGTATCATTGAAAAAAGAGAACCAGTATTTGATGTTCTTTCTTTAGTGCTTATCGGTGTTGCGGTCTTAGTAAAAATCGTTCTTGGTTTATACTTTAGATTCATTGGTAAAAAGGTAAATAGTGAAGCATTAAAAGGCTCTGGTATTGATGCCTTATTTGACGCCCTATTATCATTAGGTACACTCGTGGCGATTGTCGTTTATCTTGCATCACAAGGGAAGGTTAATATTGAAGGTTATATTGGTGTTGTCATTGGCCTATTCATGATTAAGTCTGGTATTGATGTTTTAAGAAAATCATTATCAAGCATTATTGGTGAACGTACGAGTAAGGAAACCAGTGATGCGATTAAACATTTAGTGTGTGAAAATCCTGAAGTTAAAGGCGCCTATGATTTAATCGTTAATAACTATGGTCCAGATAGAGGAGTTGGTTCTATCCATATCGAAGTTGATGATAAGATGACTGCGAAAGACATTCATCCATTAACAAGAAAAATCGCTGGTGAAGTTTATGAGAAGTTTGGCATCATTATGACTATTGGTATTTATGCCTCTAATAACAGTGATCCACTTATCAATAAGATAAGAAGCGATATCCAACAAGAAGTTTTAAAGCACCCCACTATTAAGCAGATTCATGGTTTCTACTGTGACCAAGAGATAAAAGCTATTTCATTTGATGTTATTGTCGACTTCAAAGATAAAGATGCTCCAAGACTCATCAAAGAAATACATGATAATTTGCAAAATAAATATCCAGATTATCAATTCTATATCGTTGAAGATAAAGACTTCACGGATTAAAAGAAAAGCCCTAAAGGGCTTTTTTAATATCTTCTAATGTAATAGGTCCTTGTCTAACAAGTCTTATTTCTTCACCTGTTAAATCAATGATTGTGGAAGGTAATCCCCCGACTGATTGACCAGGAATGATAACCGCTACTTCATCATTAAAGATGTCTTTAACTTCCTTATCATTCATCGCTGGTTTTTGATCCGCCCTATTAGCGGAAGGCACTAATAATGGTTTTTCTAAGTATCTGAGTAAGTCTAATGCTTCCTTATTAGATGGGATCCTGACCCCTATCACACCTGTGTTATGCGTCACATACCCAGGCACGCACTCTTTACACCTGAGCAAAAGTGTCACTGGCCCAGGCATGAACTTTTTAAGCGCATTTAATAAGGAT
>CACWSI010000073.1 GCA_902763555.1 uncultured Erysipelotrichaceae bacterium
ACGAATTGCGAGAAGATTAAGAATCTATGTCCTTCTTGCATCTTGTCTTTGATAATGTCTTTTAAAGCGGTAATCTTTCCTGATTCGCCAGTGAAGTTATCAACGAATGTTGAAGGATCAACGCATATTTGTCTAAGCCTAGTAATAATGGATAAGACTTCCATAATCTTAGAACCACCATCGGATGATTTGAGTTGTTCTTTGGCTTGTAAACGGAAAGCATCATAAAGCTTTCTTTGTTCTTGACTCATTTCAGTGGTAATGATGACTTCATATTTTTCTGGTAAGTCTTTTAAGACATCTTCTTTTCTTCTTCTTAAGATGAATGGCGCTACTTTATCTCTGACGATTTCATAGTACTCTTCATTGTGTTCATAAGAATCTTTGAAATCTTCATAATCTAAAAGATAATGAGGCATTAAGAAATCAAATATTGACCAAAGATCATAGATATTATTTTCAATCGGTGTACCAGTTAAGGCAATTGTGTGTAAGGCATTAATTTGTTTAACTGCACCTGTTTTCTTCGCGTGCATATTTTTAATGAACTGTGCTTCATCAAGGATACACATATCAAAAGTGATATCAGTTAAGTTTTCAAATTCATTTCTTAAGGAATCGTAAGAGATGAAATAGACACCAAATTTATCATTCTTAATTTTCTTAATAATCTTTTTACGTTCTTCCACTGTACCGATAATAGCGTAGACTGGAATGTCATTAGCGAATTTATTAATTAAGATTGGTTTATCTTGTTTAATGGAATTAATAAAGGCAATAGTTTCAATGGTTTTACCTAAGCCCATATCATCAGCGAGGATGCCGCCTAATGAATATTTATACAAAACATTGAGCCACTTCACACCATCAACTTGGTAGCTTCTAAGTTCACCGTTAATCTTAGGAATTTCAATATTAGAATTAGAGAAATTCTTTAATTCATTGAAGACGTCATCTAAATAACTATCCATTGATAAGAAGCTATTGTCCTTACCATAGGCTTTGAAAGCATAGTATAAAGGAAGTTCTTTTTTACTGTGTAATGAGTTTTCACTAATTAAGTCTAAGTCTTTAGCGAGGCTATAGAACTCTTTTGTGTCATCACTCATTAAGTTGATGAAGTTATCGCCAATTTTGACGAACTTCTTCTTTCTCTTTAAGCCAATCAAAATTGTCTTAAGTTCTTCATCACTATAAATAGAACCATCCACTAAGACTTCAAGCATGGAGCCATCTTTCTTAATAGTGATATTAGGAGAAGTAAATGAACTTGTCTTTCTAGAATCTAAGTCTTTGGAGAAATAGACTTCCGCGACTTTTTGTAAATTTTCTAAAGTGCTATTTAAGAAGTCCCAGACTTGACCACCATCACTTAATACATGATCAAAGAAGCCATAGCTAGATAAGATTTCTTGATAATGTTTAACTTGTGAAACTTCATAGAAGTTCTTAATATCTCTAGCGTCAATTTCTTGCTCATTTTTAAAATATCTAGTCTTTTCATAGACATTATCTTTTTCATAATCAAAATACGCTTTGATGACTAATGCGGATTCGTTGAGTTCTTCTTTAATTCTGTCAGCGATTTCAAAGAAATCAGGATATTTTTCAAAGAAGGAATATTTAAAGTTATCGAAATTATTTTGTATTGTGCTTAATGGATAGTTTCTCGCGGAATCAATAAGACTATTGATATAAGCATTATTAGTTAATGGCTTAATATCATTCGCAGACTTACAGTAATAATAATTTCTTGTTAAAGGAATGTAGCCTTTGATAATACCTTCTGGAATTAAGGAATAATTATCATTAACGCGAATCTTAATATCCATAGCGTCTTCACTAACGTGATAGACTTCATTATTGATATATAAGTAGTCACCCTTTAAGGCATTCAATAATTCATCAAAGAATATGAGAGATTTATCGTTACTTAAATCAATGAAGAAATCAGGATTATATTTCTCTAAAATCTTAATGATTCTTTGGCTTGTTTCATCAAAAGAAGACAACACGTGCACTAGTGTAAGGAATAGACGCTATTTTATATTCTCTACCTTTAGCGATTGTTAAGTTCACACTATAGGAGAATCTTGTATCTTCTAAATAAACTTTGATTCTTGCTTTCGTGGATGCATTAGCGATTTCTTCTTTTCTGATTTCTTTAAAGACTTCACCAATCTCTAAATCAAAAGCGCTTTGTTGTTCTCTTCTATCAACATCAGATATTTCAAAAGCAAACTTTGTGGAGACTTCTTTAATTTGTTCATATTCATCTTTTAAGAGTTTGCTCGCTAAGATGGAGAAGTGTCTACAAGGTTCTTTTTCTCTACAAATTTGACATGTGTAGTTAAGTCGACCTTTATAATCTAAAACAAATTCAAGAATTTGGATGCGGTTTATCTTAGTAAACAATTGAATATAGAAATAAGGATGATTAGCCTCATCATAATCAATGCCATATTTGTAAGAGAAGTACGCGAAAAGTTCTAAATCCTCAGGAGTTAGCTTTTCTAAACGATAATGTTCTAATAATTCAACGACGTTCATTTTTAACGCATCCTACTCTTCTTTGGTCTTCTGATATTTTGATCCACTAGTTCACCAATAAAGGCACCATTTGGAATCTTTTTACTTAATTCAATTGATAAACGAATTGTTCTTTCGTCGATATAATCGTGTTGCAAAGCAACACCAACGAGAAGTTCCGCCACTAATGGATAATCTTCTTCTTTTAAACTATTGATATTTGAATAGACAATTTGGATATATCTACTCTTATCGTTACTATATGGCGCGACTTTTAAGAAATATTCCAAAGGAATTTGTTTAATCTTGTTATCATCAAGTGGTAATTCATCAAATAGTAATAAATAGATACTTAAACGATTCTTCGCTGGGGAAGAGAATAAGTCTTGCATGTAGTATCTATGATTCATTTGGAATAAATAACAATCTTTAAGCGCAGCGATTTGCTCGATTGTTAAGTCTTGATATTTGATATATTCCATCATCACTTGACTTGCTAATCTTTCTTCACTGAAGTTCTCTTCCGCGTGCTTAAGAAGTTCCACTAAAGCATCACAGTTGGGGGCAATTAAGATGTTATATAGATTAGCTTTTCTAGTAACGCTCTTTCTCTTTTCTAATTCATCTCTTAAGACTTCATAGTTGTTCTTAGCCTCAGTGAGCATGGTTTTAACATTCTCATCTGCGCTTTCCATAATCTTTTGGAAGTTCTCAACATTATGTTGATTAAAGAATAATGGTGAAAGAATATCATTAATCACACGGGCTTTATATTGACCGCGTTGATAATACGCTAAAAGTTCATTAATAAATGTAGTCGCGGCTTCTAAACCTTTAATTTGATAAGAAATCTTACTGATAAGTGGAAGATTATCTCCACCTCTTAAATAGAGGTATCTTTCTAATAAATCTTTAAATGTTTTTTCATTAGAGTTAATTGAGGCCACCACTTTTTCGCCTTTTGGATCAATTAACTTTTTAATCGTTAAGAAAGCAGCATATAAATGCTTACAAGGTTCACTGACTGGGCAAGAGCAAGATAAGGTCACAAATGAATTTGTGTCAATTGATATTCTAAAAGAATATTCCTTTTGACCCATGATTGTGCCATAGCATTCATTTTCACTTAAATGCATGTTTTTAATCGCACCATCTAGATAGTCATTAGCCTTGATCTTTGTGTTCGCGTCAAATAATCCTTCGAATAAACCTAAAGAAACAAACTTAGAAAGGGAAATGTTTTCTGCCACTGATAAAAGAGGGTGAGATAAAACAATGTTTTTCACATTTCTATCGTCAGCAAAAAAGACACGCCCGATGTCGTTTGGTTCTCTTTTAAGTAAAATTCCATATCCTAGCGAAACGTGC
>CACWSI010000074.1 GCA_902763555.1 uncultured Erysipelotrichaceae bacterium
AATATCATGGAATCTTTAGACGCTCTTCAAAGTGAAATTGAAGAGATGAGAGAACTCTTAAATAACGAACAAAATGATAAGAACTTCTTTGAAGCACATAATGAAGAAATCTATCAAAACGTCGTTGATTTAGAAAAATCGTTCTTAAAGATCTGCTCTCTTTTACCTGAACTTTATCGTACATACGTTGTCACCGATGAACGTAAAGAAAAGGTCGAAGCATTAAAACAAACTATGAACTCTTTAGGTACCACTAAACAGTCCTTAGATAACTATGTTCATAGTTCTTTAAAACAACCATACTCTACCTTGAAAGGTAAACTCGATGAATTAAATAACCAATATGTCACCGCTAAAGAAGGTATGGAAGAATTCAAACAATATATTGAGTTCTTAAAAACCAGTAGTGAAGAAGCCTACACTTTAGTGTTCGTTTATTATTATCGTCTCAAACAAGAAGAAAGCTTACTTAGAGAAATCGCTATTCCAGAGTTCTCTGAACCATACCATGTGCGTATTGAAGACTGCTACGACTTATTAAATGAAATTGATAAGGCCATTAAAGTTCAACCAATCGCTGTTGATGAAATCAATGAAAAGGTTGCCACCTTAAAAGGTAGTGCTAGTGCCTTATTCGATGAAATCGAAAACAAGTTTAGAGAAATGCAACTCGCAGAATCCGCCATTGTCTATGCTAATAGAGATAGAAATCATCAAGATGATGTCCATCAACAATTAAGCGCTTTAGAACAAGAATTCTATAAAGGCGAATTCGTTAAAGTTTATCACGAAGCTAACGCCATCTTTAAGCGTATGCACGTAGAGGATACAGGTACCGCTAATGGCTAATGTTATCTATTTAGATAATGCTGCCACAACTAAAGTTGATCCTGAAGTATTAAACTCTTACAATCAAATTACGCTTAAATATTTCGCTAATCCGAGCAGCATACATTCTCTTGGTCAAGAATCTTCACGTCTATTAGATAAAAGCCGTGAACAAATTTTAAATGTCCTTAAACTCACTCATCATGATGTGATCTTTACAAGTGGTGCGACTGAGGCTAATAACCTCGCAATCAAAGGGTACTGCTTTGCTAACCGCTCACGCGGTAAGCATATCATCACTAGTAGCACAGAACATCCTTCCGTTTTAAACACAGTTTTAGAGATGCAAGATTTTGGCTTTGAAGTGACGGTTTTACCAGTTAATAAACATGGGCAAATAGAGGTTAATTCTTTAAAGGCCGCAATTAGGGAAGATACAATACTTGTTTCTTTAATGATGGTCAATAATGAAGTAGGGGCAATTAATCCAATTAAAGAAGTTGGTGAATACCTTAAAAAGTTCCCAAAAATTGCCTTCCATGTTGATATGGTTCAAGCCATTGGTAAATTACCATTAGATTTTAACAATATTGATATGTTCTCTATTGCTGGTCATAAAATACATGGCTTATTAGGATCAGGTCTTTTAATTAAAGAAAAGAAAATCATCTTAAAAGCTATTAACCAAGGTGGGGGACAAGAAAACAATTTAAGAAGTGGCACAAACACTTTAGCCCTCTCTGCTTCATTAGCCAAAGCTCTTAGACTTGCTGTTGAAGGTGAGGCTAATAACTTTAAAAAAGTTAAAGTCTTAAGTGAAAGACTATTAAACTATCTAAAAGCTAACAAAGATAAATATCTCATTAATTCATATAATGAAGATAATCCATATATCGTTAATTTCTCTCTTCTTCATCATAAAGCCAGTGTGGTAGTAGAAGCCTTATCTAATCGCGGCATTATGGTCTCTTCTTTAAGCGCGTGTCACGCGAAGAATGAAGATTATAGTAAAGTCGTCTATGCGATGTATCAAGATTTAAATCTTGCCCATAATACAATCCGTATATCTTTTGATAAAGATAATACAATAGAGGAAGTAGAAGCATTAATTAAAAACTTAGAAGAAATCCTTAAGGAGATTAAACAATGATCACTTATGACCATATTATGATTCGCTTTGGTGAATT
>CACWSI010000075.1 GCA_902763555.1 uncultured Erysipelotrichaceae bacterium
TTCCATACCCACTTTAGTTTCTAAGTTATGGAAGGATGGTAAGCAGTGAATGAAGATAGCTTTAGGATCCGCTAAAGACATGACACGGGTATTAACTTGATATGGTTTTAATAAGTTAATTCTTTCTTCCCAAACGGAAGCATCTTCACCCATAGAAACCCAGACGTCTGTCGCGATAACATCAGCGTCTTTAACGCCTTCTTCAACACTTTCAGTAAATGTTAATTTAGCGCCTGTTTCTTTAGCGATTTCTAAGCATCTATTTCTTAACTGTTCATTTGGCCATAATTCTTTTGGTCCAACCATACGGTAATCTAAGCCCATTTTCGCGGCCCCTACTAAGTAGGAATTACCCATGTTATATCTACCATCACCTAAATAGGCCATCTTAATACCTTTAAGTTTGCCTTTTTGTTCAATAATAGTCATAAAGTCCGCGAGGATTTGTGTTGGGTGATAATCTTCAGTTAAGCCGTTCCATGTTGGAACTTTAGAATATTTAGCTAAGTCTTCAACAGTCTTTTGTTTAAAACCTCTATATTCAATGCCGTCAAACATTCTGCCTAACACTCTCGCTGTATCAGCGATAGATTCTTTCTTACCCATTTGCGAACCACTGCTACCGATATAAACAGCATTCATGCCTAAATCAGCAGCGGCCACTTCAAAAGCGCATCTTGTTCTTGTGCTATCTTTTTCAAAAAGAAGAACAATGTTTTTACCTCTTAAAACATCATGGGCTTCACCATTATGTTTTTTCTTTTTTAAAGAAAGAGATAAATCTAATAAGTATTGGATTTCTTCTGGTGTGAAATCTAATAAAGTTAATAAGTTTCTTTTATATAAGTTCATTTTTATAATTCCTCTCTAACTAATGGCATACACATACATCTTGGTCCACCTCTACCTCTAGATAATTCACTAGAAGGAATAATATGGACTTTAATACCCGCCTCTATTAACGCGGCATTAGTGATGTCGTTTCTTTCATAAGCAATAACTTCACCTGGGGCAATCGCCACGAAGTTACTACCATCGCTCCATTGTTCACGGTCCGCACTGATGGTATCTCCACCACCACATGGGATAAGAGTGATTGGTAAACCAATATATGATTCAAGAACGTCTTCAAGTTTTTGATCTAATTCCACAACTTTGACTTTCTTATCATTATTGAAGTCTTTAGTGATTCTAAAGATTTTTAACTTTTCATAGCAGCCTTTATGAATAGCGAATTTATTAACATCCACTTGGGTGAAGACTGTATCTAAATGCATAAATGTTCTAGCTTGTGGAATAGTGAACGCGAGTACAGTATCAAAATCTGTTTCATTGTTGTAAAAGAGATTCTTGGCTAAACGTTCCACTGCTTCAGCGCATGTTCTTTGAGAAACGCCCACTACTAGAACATGGTTATTAAGAACCATAATATCTCCACCTTCAATATTCACATCTTCATAACGGGAATAATATAAAGGTGTTGTTTTATATGTTGGGTGATATTTAAAGATATATTCACCAAAGATTGTTTCTCTACTTCTAGTAACGGAATACATCTTATTAAGTGAAACACCATTACCAATAGAGGCAAATGGGTCACGGGTGAAATATAAGTTCGGCATTGGATCAGTAACAAATGGATAATCGTCAACATGATCGGCGAGTGATTTAACTTGATAGTTAGGTAGTTCACTCTTTTTAATACCCGCGATTGTTTTAAGCACTAATTCTTTATTGTCTTTGAAGCTCTTTAAATATTCAGTAGCGACTTCTCTAAGAGTATTGCTTCTGATATGTGCTTCTTTAATAAATTGTTCTATAAAATGATTTTTAATTTCATTAGAGGAATCTAATACTTCGGTCATTAAGTCAGTAAGATAGACAACCTTAACTCCAGCATCCTTAAAAGTTTTAGCGAAAGCTTGATGTTCTTTCTTCGCTAATGGGAGCCATGGAATATCATCAAATAATAAGTCATCTAATTTCTTTGGTGTTAAGTTA
>CACWSI010000076.1 GCA_902763555.1 uncultured Erysipelotrichaceae bacterium
GAGCGGTGAAGGCACTCAAATAAAGTGTAATCACTGTGGTAAAACATATGAAATGGATGAACATGGCGAATTACACGCTCTTGAAGGTGAAACTGAATTTCCACATATTCCTGATTGGTATGAATGGGAAAGAAGTAATGTCAGAAAAGAAGTTAGAGAAGGTAAATATCATTTTGAATGTCCAGTCAGAGTGGACGCTTTACCAAATGCTAAAGGATATATTGATTTAGGCATGGGTACACTGGTGCATGATATGAACGGTTTTACCTTAAGAGGTAGATATAAGGACGAAGACTATGAAGTTACCTTATTAGCCAAAGACCACTATAGTGTCCATATCGAATATGAATATCTAGGTAAATTTGGTGATTGTGTTGATCTAAATACACTAAATGATACCTTCTATGTCTATCCAAAATGTGAGAAGTTCTCCGTGACTAAAATGTCATTAGCGTGCGAAGAATTATATAAATATTTCAACAATGAAGAGTAATAATTTTGCCATTTAAGAAAAAACAATTTATCATATCAGTATGAAAC
The DNA here is from genome assembly GCA_902763555.1 of uncultured Erysipelotrichaceae bacterium. Taxonomy (GTDB): domain Bacteria; phylum Bacillota_I; class Bacilli_A; order RFN20; family CAG-826; genus RUG14515. The sequence continues at coordinate 541 of CACWSI010000076.1, forward strand.
GTTTAGAATCGCAAGAAGACTATTTAGAAAAGATCTTACAAATAAGTAAAGAAAAGGAAAATGTACACGCTATTGATGTAGCGCGTGGTTTATCTTTTTCTAAACCATCTGTTTCAGTAGCGATGAATAAACTTAAAGACCAAGGTTATATTGAAATCAATAATAAAGGTGAAATTACCTTAACTCCTTCAGGTCTATTAATCGCAGAAAAGACATTAGAGAAACATACAATTATTACTAATTTGCTCATCTCCCTTGGTGTTGATGAAGAAACAGCGATGGAAGATGCTTGTAAAATGGAACATGATATCTCAGATAAAACATGGGAAGCCATTAAAAGAGCGTACGAAAAGAAGAAATAATTATTTTATTTACAATAAAGAGATAAGAGTTAGTGAAAACTAACTTTTTTCTTTACATAGACAATTATAAGTATATAATAGTTGCAGTTAGTGGAAACTAACTATAGGAGGACTATTATATGCCAATTGTTATTGCCCCAACTGATACTGAATTAACAATCATCAAAGTACTAGCGGATGAAAAGACCAAGAGACATCTTGAATCTTTAGGAGTGGTGACAAATGGAAAGATCACAGTTATCTCCTCTCGTGGCGGTAATACCATCTGTGTCGTAAAAGGTATTCGTTTAGCGTTCAACCGTGAAACCGCGAGCAAAATTCTAGTTGCGTAGAAGGGGAGGAATTTATGCTTAAAAAACTAGATAGAATAGAAAAAGGCGAGACTGGCCTTGTGAGAAGTGTTGAAGGAGACGGCAAAGTTCGTCGTCGTTTATTCGACATGGGTGTTACTCCTGGTGCAAAAGTAACATTAAGAAAGAAAGCACCTCTTGGTGATCCTATCGAAATCACCATTCGTGGTTATGAACTTTCACTTAGAAAAGCGGAAGCCGAGCTAGTCAATATCGAAGTGGAGGACGCTAAGTAATATGAAAAGATTTGCGTTAGCGGGTAATCCTAACTCCGGTAAAACCACATTATTTAACTCCTTAACTGGTGCGACCGCACACGTTGGTAACTGGCCAGGTGTTACAGTCGATAAAAGAGAAGGTACATATCGTAAACTCGATGAACCAATTTACATCGTTGACTTACCAGGTATTTATTCCTTATCCCCATATACTCCAGAAGAAGTTATCTCAAGAAACTACGTCTTAGATGAAAAACCAGATTGTGTTATCAACATCGTCGACGCCACAAACTTAGAAAGAAACTTATATTTAACAACACAAATCTTGGAAATTGATGTTCCAGTGGTCGTGGCCTTAAATATGAGCGACGTCGTGAGAAAAAACGGCGATAAGATTGACGCCAAAGCCTTACAAGAAAAACTTGGTGTTCCAGTTGTTGAAATCTCTGCGCTATCAAGTTAGTGGAAATGGATGAACTTGAAGTCAAGATGCATCCAGAAGCAGTGGAAACTGTTAATAAATTCAAAGCAACATTTAAAAACGATACATTTGGCAGTGACTTTGAAGCCTTAATCGCTGATAACCGCTACGAACATATCGCTAAAAACTATGCTACTGCTTTTGAAAGAGCAAGTGGTTTAGAAAGAAAAGATACATTAACTAAATCTGACAAGATTGATAAAGTCATGACTCATAGAATCTGGGCTCTCCCATTATTCGTGGCTATTATGTTCTTTATCTTCCACGTCACATTCTCTGAAGACGTCTTGTTCTTAAATAGAATCTTTGGTTTAGAAATTACCCACGAAGGTTGGATTAATTACTTCACCGGTATGGGTTATGAAGGTGAACCATTAGGTGGTATTCCTTCTATTGGTGTCTGGTTACAAAGCTGGTTTGGCTGGCTCACTGGTAGTTTGATTGACTGGGTTGGCTCATGGATGCCAGCAGGCCAATGGTATACATCCCTTGTTTGTGATGGTATCTTAACTGGCCTTGACGCTGTCTTATCATTCGTTCCACAAATCATGATTCTCTTCTTATGTATCGCTATCCTTGAAGATAGTGGTTATATGGCACGTGTCGCCTTTATCTTAGATAGAGCATTTAGAAAATTTGGTTTATCTGGTAAAGCCTTTATCCCAATGTTAACAGGCTTTGGTTGTAGTGTTCCTGCGATTATGGCCACTAGAACATTAGAAGATGAAAGAGAAAAGAATAGAACCATTAGATTAATGACTTGCTTCTCTTGTGGCGCTAAAGCTCCTATTTGGGCTTTATTAGCGGGCATTGGTGCGATGGCAGGCTTCGCTGGTGATATCTTCGTGTTTACCATCTATGTTGGTGGTATTGCTTGTGCGATTATCTTCGCCTTATTCATGAAGCTATTCTCTAAAGATCAATATGTCTCTCCATTCATTATGGAGTTACCTGCTTATCACTTACCACAACCAAGAAACGTTGGTGCTCACCTTTGGGAAAAGTTCAAACACTATTTAATTAAAGCTGGTACCATCATTGCCGCTTGCACAATCGTCATTTGGTTCCTTAAATCATTCGGTTGGGAAGAAGGTAAATTCGGTTTACTCTTATTCGAAGAAGCCAATGCTGAAGGTGAAATGGAATGGGTCTTACATATTGATAACTCCATCCTTGCTTACTTAGGTAAAGGCTTAAGATACTTCTTCTATCCTTTAGGACCTCTTGCTGGTGGTTGGACCAATAATACAGATGGCTGGAAATATGTCGTCTCTACATTAACTGGTTTAATCGCTAAAGAAGATGTCGTTGCCACAATGGCAGAACTTGGCTTAGAAGAAGGCACAATTGGCTTATCCTTAGCTGGTGCTTATAGCTTCGCTGTTTATAACTTATTTACTATCCCATGCTTCGCCGCTATTGGTGCTACTCATGGTGAACAAAAAGGTAAAGAATTCTGGCTCACCTTATTATGGTGGTTCGCTATGTCCTATGGCTTTGCGATGTTAGTCTACTGGGTCGGTGCCTTATATGAAGTTGCTTGGTGGGGTGGCTTATTAGTAACCCTCGCTTTAGCGGGCGCTGTTACAGGTGCTGGTATTGTCGTCAGCAGACGTCATAAATTAGCATTAGCTAATAACTAATAAAGGAGAATATCGATGTTTAAAGATCCTAGTACAATTTGGAT
>CACWSI010000077.1 GCA_902763555.1 uncultured Erysipelotrichaceae bacterium
CCGTGATACTTTGAGCAATCTCTACCAACCAATGATAGGCTTTGAGGCCTTATCTTTATACATGACACTTTGGAGTGAAGCTAATAACGAAAGAGTCTCACCATTATGTACACACGAGCAAGTATTCCTACGTATGAGGATGCCCGCTAGTGCGTTTGTTGATGCCAGAAGATATCTTGAAGCAGCGGGATTACTTAAGACATTTGTCAGTGAAGGTGAGGATTTCAAAATCTACCATTACGAACTATATGCTCCTAAATCCCCAAGTGGCTTCTTCGATGATACGTTACTATATGGCATGTTAATCAGAAGTATCGGTGAAAATAATGCTTCTAGACTTAAGAAGATCTACTTATTAGACGCTAAACAAGACTACGGTACAGAAATCACAGCGTCATTCGCTGAAGTCTTCCATCCTCAACTTGATGATGAAGCCTTCGTCGAAGCCGCTGATAGTAAACAAGTAGTCAAAGGTCGTAATAGAGGCAAGATTAAAGGACAGTTCAATTATGAAGAGTTCTTTGCGTCCTTAAAGGAAATATCGCAACTCAAAGAATCAGCCTTCAGAAAAGAAGAAATGAAGGAAGTCGAAAGACTTGCCACACTCAATGGTGTGAATGAAAAAGATGCAGCGAATCTTGTCAATCAAGTCTATGACTTGGATAAACCAAAAGGCCAAAGAATTGACTTTGATAAATTAACGAAGATCATGCAAGAGCAAGATGGTACAAAACCTGCAACTGCGGATATTAGATTAATCAATGATTTATCTAAGAACTACCATCTACCAAATCCAGTCATAAATGCAGTTGTAGATTATGTTCTCACAAAAGCGGATAACGTTCTCTCAAGAGCCTATGCGGAAAAAGTTGCAGCCTCTCTAGTCAGAGAAAACGCTAGAACCGCCGTGGATGCGATGAACTATTTAAGAAAGATAGATAAGAAAACGCGCGGAAAGAAAGTAACAAAGAAAATGGTGCTCCCAGTGGAGAGCATTAAACCAAATAAAGAAAATACCACTGATAAGTCCAAGACCAATGATGATGGTGACTGGGAATTAGAGTGGGATAGATTAATGGATGAATTAAATGGAGGTGATGACGGTGGAAAGGCTTAAAGTTAACAATCTTAAAATCACAGCAGATGATTCTTTACTAGATCAAATGAAAGAAGTGATTCACCAATGTCCAAAAGCAATCAAGTATTGTAAGAGTTTAGGAATGAGTGATGAAGATATTGATTCTAACGTAATCAAAATCTATGATTTTGCAAGAGACATCAATTACTGCTCAAATTGTCCTGGATTAAAAGAGTGCAAGAAGGAAAATGCTTACTTAACAAGTAAAGTCACATTCAATAACGGTGTCGTGGAAACACAGCTTATTCCATGTCCAACACTTCTAAAACGTGTCAGTTTTGAAAGACAGTTCCTCATTCAAGATTTCCCAAATGAATGGCTTGATGTCACAATGCCAGAACTTGATAGAACTAAAGGTAGAACAAAAGCTACTGTTGTTTATAACAAGTACATCAAGAATGAAGAAACTAACTGGATCTACCTCACTGGTGGTATGAGAAGTGGTAAGTCATATTACGCTGCGGCGTTAACCATTGACTTAGCAAAAAGAGAACTTAAAGGTAAAGTTCCAATCTGCTTCATGAACGCTTCAAAACGTATTCTTGAATTAAGTGACTTAAACAAGAAAAACAATGAAGAATTCAAGAAAAAGTTAGAACAATACTGCACAGTGCCAGTCTTAGTTATTGATGACTTTGGTCATGAATTCAAAAATGACTTCATTAGAGACGCGATCGTCAATGAAATCATCTCATCACGTTATAACAAAAGACTCTTCACAATCTTTACCAGTAACTTCTCATTAGATGAAATCGAAGTGCTCTATGAATGCAATTCAAAAGCCGGTGCGATTATGTCCAAACAAATCGTGAAGACAATTAGATCGATGTGCGGTCAAGAAGTGGATTTAGGCGACTTAGCAATTTATCAATAATCGTTCTTGTATCTTTTCTTAAAATAGATAAAGTATCGTTATTATTAACGATAAAGTCTAAATCTAATCGATGTTCTTCGAACAAATTATTCTCATCATTAATGCGCTTTAAAAAAGCGCTTTTTTCTTTATCTCTAAGATTGAGTCTTTCAATCTGAATCTT
>CACWSI010000078.1 GCA_902763555.1 uncultured Erysipelotrichaceae bacterium
GGGTGTCATTGAAGCAATATCTACTGACCCTAATATTAATGACCATGTCAGAGGCATCATTACGCTTGTTTGGATTGGCATTAGAGTGGTTGTCTTTGTCATCAGTGTCTTCATCTTCTTTAGAATCGTTAATAAACATGAAGATCCAGAATTTAAGATTCCTTGGATCGTTGGTATGCTTCTTTTACCATTATTCACATCCGTTATTTTCTTAATCTTTGGTAATCATGGTTTAAATAGACGCGATAAGAGAATCATCAAAACCACGACGGAAGAATATAACAAACACTTCCAATTAAACGAAAAAGCCAAGAAAGAATATCGTGAAGAATTAGGTCCTGCCGTTAATGCTTTTAGATATATCAATAACTAACATTACTAAGTTAGGTATCCATCCTAATAATAGAGTGAAATACTATGCGACAGGTGAAGAATTCTTCCCTGAATTAATAGAATCATTGAAACTCGCTAAAGAGTTTATCTTTATGGAATTCTTTATTATTTCTGATGGTGATTTATGGGATGAAGTACAAGCCACATTAGTGCAAAAAGCTAGTGAAGGTGTTGAGATTCGTATCATCTATGATGATATGGGTTGTGGTGGCACTATTAGCGCTAGAACACCAAAGATCTTAGGCAAACATGGTATTAAGTGTTATAAGTTCCATCCATTTAGACCAATCCTATCTGGTGTTTATAATAACCGTGACCATAGAAAGATTGTGATTATTGACCATCAAATGGCTTTTACTGGTGGTATGAACTTAGCGGACGAATACGCGAATAAGATTAATAGATTTGGTTATTGGAAAGACACAATGATTAAAATTGAAGGTAGTGCGATTAATAACCTTATTGCTGTATTCTTACAAAACCTTAACTTAGTCGTTGGTCATATTTCTGACTATAACAAATGGATGAACTTTGACTATCCAGAATATGAAGATAGTGGATTCGTGATGCCATTTGGTGATGGTCCGGGTGATTATGTCAGTGCCCTTTTAGGCGAACAAACATATATCAATATTTTGAATTACGCTCAAAAGAAAGTTTATATCTCCACCCCATATTTAGTGCCTACTTATAGCTTATTAGATGCTTTAAGAAGCGCAGCGCTTAGAGGTGTAGAAGTTAATCTTATCGTTCCAGGTGTACCTGATAAACCAGTCGTGTATTGGATGGCTAAATCTAACTTCAGATATCTATTAGATGCTGGTGTTAATATCTATCTATATAGACCAGGTTTCAATCATATGAAAACCGCAATCGCGGATAATGAATTAGGATTTGTAGGCACGATTAACTTTGACTTTAGAAGTTTAGTCCATCACTTTGAATGTGGTGCGATTCTATATAAGTGCCCATGTATGGATGATATCACTAAAGACTTTGAACAAATGATTGAAGTTAGTGAAAAAGTCCCACAAGACTATAAATTTAGAGGTATTAAGAAGAGTATCTGTTCAGTACTCAAAATTATCTCCGCTTTATTCTAATTAACGAACCTTAAATATTCGATAATTACTTGTAATTATTGCTAATACATAAAAAATGGGTTAAGTTTTATTTAAGGTATTAAATATACTTTTTAAGCATGAAATTACTCTTAGTAGAAGACTCAATTCAACTAAATAAAGCTTTAACGACTGTTCTTAAACGTAACTCATATATCGTGGACAGTGCTTTTGATGGTGAAGAAGCTCTTCTATATATCGATCAATATAAATATGACATTATCATTCTTGATATCATGCTTCCTAAGATTAATGGCTTAGATGTTTTAAAAAGAGTCAGAACTAATAAAATTGATACACCTATTATCATGTTAACCGCGAAGTCAACAACAGAAGATAAGATACATGGTCTTGATTTAGGTGCGTTTTAGCCCGTATCAGAGCGTTACTCCGTCGTCAACCAACTTATGAAGAAGAAAGTAAATTAGAGTTTGGTGATATTGTATTAGACTCTAATAACTGCTGTTTAGTTAATAATGAAAAGAAAGTCACTTTAATGAATAAGGAACTTCAAATCATTACTTTATTAATGAAGGCTAATGGTAATGTTGTCTCGCAAGACACCATTAGTAAAAATGTTTGGGATATTGAATCATATAGCACAAGCGAGAACGTGTGGGTATTTATATCATATTTAAGAAAGAAATTAGAAAGTATTAATTCTAAAGTAAAGATTAAATCAATTCGTTACCAAGGTTATTACTTGGAGTATAACAATGATTAGGAAACTTAGATTACGTTTTATTCTTGCGGCCTTAGTGTCGATTCTTTTTGTTTTAGCCGCGACAATCGCGGCGATTAATGTTTCCAGTCATATCAAAATGGAAAATGAAACAGTTGAATCATTAAATAACATTATTGAATATTCACATCAAAGTGCCTTACTTAACAGTGGTGTAATGCCTAATAACCAACAAACTGGTCCTGGTGGCCCAGGTGGTCCAGGAGGGTGGCAACCAGGTGGTTACTTCTATCCAAGAAGAGAAGAAATAAA
>CACWSI010000079.1 GCA_902763555.1 uncultured Erysipelotrichaceae bacterium
CTTGATAAGTCGCAATAAAATTGCTAATGTATTTAATGCTGTTTAACAGCAATGGGTCCGTAGCTCACCTGGGAGAGCGCCTGATTTGCATTCAGGAGGTAGCGAGTTCGATTCTCGTCGGATCCACCAATTTGTTTATAATCACTTTGTGATTAAATATAAAGCATAGGGAGGTAATACTCATGTTACAATACCGTTATGACACTCAATTATTAATTGAAGGTAAAGGCCTTGATGAAGATGAAATCACTGATTGGATTTTAGAAAACATGAAAGGCGATTCCCTTATCTGTGTTGGTGATGATGAAATGATTAAAATCCATTTCCACACAAATGAACCATGGGATTTACTCTCACATTGTGCCACTTTAGGCGAAATCTTCGATATCGTTGTCGAAGACATGGATCGTCAATCAAGAGGTTTAAAGGGCTAATCCTTAAAACTTCGACGCACATGGACCATTAACTCAATCGGTTAGAGTGGACGGCCCATAACCGTTATGTTCCGGGTTCAAGTCCTGGATGGTCCACCATAAGGAGAATTACCCAAGCGGTTGAAGGGGTCGGTCTTGAAAACCGATAGAGGATGCAAGTCCTGCTAGGGTTCGAATCCCTAATTCTCCGCCACGTAAAAAAATACGGCATTGAATTACTCAGTGCCGTTTTTATTTATTAATTTTATGAATTATTGAACTGTGAATATAACAGCCTCAGAATATCCTAGCATTGTGAATATTAACTCAGTGGTGCCAGTTTTACTAAAAGTAATTGCATATCTTGTGTAAACGTAATTACCACCGCGCTCAACAGCCTCTAGTTGGCTATAAAAATCTGCTTTATAAGATAGAGCGTAGAAATTCGCATCATGGTATTCATTGAATCTCTCGTTAAAGTCTCCAACTAGGTCAGCAAAGACCATAAGACTGTATGAAGCATCTTTAGATACTGTGAAGCCCCATTTCCCATTGACACGAGTTTTCGTTTTTTGAGTCGCGGGGTCTGTCATATCTGGTTCGATGTTATAGACTCTTAAATCATAATTTGCCCATTCAAGAGACATTTCTTGATTGTAGTTGTTTAAGAAACGACCATACTTCAAAGGATAAATGGAGATATTTTTCTTTTTGTCATATTGTTCGACAATTAATTCTTTTTCTTCATTAACTTTGAGTTCGTATGAATCAAATGATGCTTCACTATAGTTCTCATTAGCTTCGTAAATAATGCTTTTCTTTTTAAGACTATAAATTACGACACGTTTCTTAATACCACTAGAAGCACTTAGTTTTAGATTGACACAGACATCAAGTGAACTGTCACAGTCAATGTCACCGACAAAAGCGTTTATTAGTGCAAATTTATTGAGATTCATTTCATAATCATCAAACTTTAAATAAGTTTATGATCTTTTAATTGTTCTACTGTGATTTCAATCTCTTCATTTTCATGTGAGACAGGAGTCTTTTGTTCGAATGTATAAACCAATTCTCCTTTAGAGTATTTACCATCAAATCCAGTAGATGAAGATGGATTAAGGGATGAACCATTTGAAGATGAGTTACCTGCGCAGCCTGTTAAAAGCAAGGCAACTAGTGATAAAAAATAAGATTTATTCATACAACTATTATCTTATAAATTTTTATAAAAAGATATGACAAAAAGAAGCAAAAGCTTTGCTTTTTTAAAGACTAGAGATTTTAGCTTCAATTAATCTCTTTTGATGTTATTGAAAACTTGATTGGTGGTCATCATCTTCCAAATGACTCGAATCAGCTTTCTTGTTGTGGCAATTATCGCGACGTTCGTTGCTTTACCTTGCTTGAGTTTTGAATAATAATATTCTGAAAAAACAGGTGAATGAATTCTTAATTTTTGGACGCTTAATGCAAGAGCGTACCTCAATATAGGCGATCCTCTTTTCCTAATATGACCTTTATGATTAATAGTGCCTGATTGATAAACCTTAACGTCTAGACCAGCAAACTTTATTAGCTTTTCTGGATTATCAAAACGAGATATATCACCTATTTCACCTATAATCATCGCGGCGAGATTTATTCCTATTCCTGGAATTGTCAAAATTGGTGAATTAAGTTCTTCCATCAAAGGTTCTAATAGCTCGTTTAGCACATCAATTTCTTCGTCAATGATTCTGACTTGAGTAACGAGATTTCTAATAATTTGTTCATCAACCTCTGTAGAATATCCAATCGAATTTTTAGCGAGTTCTCTAAGCTTATTA
>CACWSI010000080.1 GCA_902763555.1 uncultured Erysipelotrichaceae bacterium
ATGGTTCTTTAGAAAGAACTATGATCCAAATGGTGCGGTCGTTTCTAAAAGTGTCATGGTTGCCCGTATGGAAAACTTCATTAAAACCGCTTTAGAAACCATCAATAGTAGATGGCCTGGTTTAGTCTATGCAATCGATGTATCTAACGAAGGTGTCCAAAATGGTGGTATTCGTAAAAAAGATAATAACAATATGAATCCTAACTATTGGTATGAAACCATCGGGGATGACTTTGTTTATTATGCCTTTAAGTTTGCTAGACAATACGCTGCCGAAGGCCAAGAACTTTACTATAACGATTATGCCTTTGACTATGACACAAATAACTGTAAGTTCGCTCTTGAAACACTATTAAAAGACGCTATTGCGGAAGAACTTATCGATGGTGTTGGTATTCAAGGCCATTTAGACACAAATAACTTTAGTTTAGATGCTGTTATAAAAGATGCAGAAATGATTAAAGAAAAAGGTCTTAAATGTCAAATTACAGAATTAGATATCACTTTAGGTACTAGAGTGTTAGAAAGTAACGCTAGTGGTAAAACAGAAATCAACGCAATCGTCTTCTGGGGTATCAGAGACGACATGTCTTGGAAGCGTAATCAACATCCATTGTTATTTAATGAAAACTATGCTAAAAAGCCAGCTTATTATGGCTTCTTAGAAGCAGTAGAAGAATATTTATCAGAACAATTATGACACCGAATGGGAATCCTCGGTTGTTCAACTGCCGAGATGAAAATGAGCCTTGGTTGTTAGAATTATAATCGTCACTATATGTAAAAAATTATGTTGTAATAATATAAATATTAAGTGGTAAAAATACCACTTTTTTGATATACTATATGTAGAGGAATTGGATATGGGTGAACTAAGGCATGGACGAACATGTGTTTTTAACGTCAACTGTCATATTGCTTGGTCTGCTAAATATCGATCTCATATATTGCAAAGATGATGAAAGGAACATCTGGAAGATTATTATTAAAGGAATTTCCCGGAATATCCAAAGAGCCATAGAATGGAGAGTTATGGAGTCCTTCTTATTATGTAGAAACAATTGGTTCTATATCAGAAGAAGCGATAAGACAATATATTCAAAACCAAGAAAAGGAATAATATGCTACTAACTTACCAATTTGAATTAAGAGTTAACGAAACGATGTCTGTCATCCTTGGACATCTCTCTTACGCTGCTAGTAAGTTATATAACGTTGGTAATTATGAAAGAAAAGAATATAAGCCTCTAGGGTTTGACATAATGCCAGATTGGTATGATCAAAAGAAAAGATTGAAAGATAATATCTGGTATAAGTCTTTACCTAGTCAAACTAGTCAAGATGGAGAAAGGACACTTAAAAGAATATGAAGGAGAACCACAGTCACCTTATTATAAGAAAGATGGCTCACACACAAACTTTAAATACCTTCAGAATTCTATCAAGGTCATTGATAATCAAATCCGCTTTTCTATTCCTAAAAGGCTTAAAGAACACCTAGAAGAAAAATATAACATAAAGAAAGACTTCTTCTATATTCCTCTAAAAAGAACTTTCTCAATTATTAAACAAGTCGAATTCGTATATATGGATAAGAATAGATATAAAGTCTATATCATCTATGAAGAAGATACTAAACCATTAAAAGAAGATAATAAGCATTATATAAGCATTGATATTGGTACAAAGAACCTGTTAACAGTCTATGACAATAACGGATCTTCATTTATTGTCTCAGGCCAATCTTTGTTAAACATCAATTACTATTTTTCTAAAAGAATTGCTTATTATCAATCTAACTACGATAAATGTTATCCCCATCATAAGAAAGGAGTCTCCACTAATAGGATTAAACATTTATATGAGCTTAAGAATAAAAGGATTAATCTCATCCTCCATCGTGCATCTAGATATATTGTTAACTACTGCAATAACCACGATATCTCTAAGGTGATCATTGGAGATGTCATGGGTATTCTTCATCAAAAGAAAGAGTTTAATTCTAACAAAGATAAGCATCGATATAACCAGAATATAAGAGCTATATGTTTTGCTAGAATCTATGAATATCTTTCTTATAAGTTGAAACAAGTTGGAATTGAACTAGTTATCATCGATGAAGCATATTCTTCAGGATGTTCTCCTAAATCATTAACTGTATCAAAAAAATATTATGATAAAACAAAAAGAAAACATCGTGGTTTATTTGTAGACGATAACGATATCTATAACGCTGATGCAGTTGGAGCTTATAACATCATGAGATTATTTCGACAAGAAGCTCGTTATTATTTCTCAACACCTCTAAAAGGATTATCTAATCCAAGAAGAGAATATATTCCTGTAACGGATCAGTTTTTAAATGAAGATTATATTAATTGGAATGGTAAAGCTGGTAACGTAGGGATATCGGGTAGGAACTACCCAGATGG
>CACWSI010000081.1 GCA_902763555.1 uncultured Erysipelotrichaceae bacterium
GTCTCTTCCATAAATGAACATCGCATCTCCAAATGAGAAGAATCTATATTTTTCTTCCACTGCATGCTTATAGACTTCAAGAGTAAATTCTCTACCCATGAAAGCAGAAACAAGCATGATTAATGTTGATTTTGGTAAGTGGAAATTTGTAATTAAAGCATCGATCGTTTTATATTTATAACCTGGTTCAATGAAGATATTTGTTGCTTCTCTTGTAGGTTTAAAACAACCATACTTAGAATAGTTTGCTTCTAAGGTTCTAACAGATGTTGTGCCAATGGCAATAATGCGTTGGCCATTTGCTTTAGCGGCATTTAATTTAGCGGCGGATTCTTCACTCATTTCATAGACTTCGCTATGCATGATGTGATCTTTAGTGTCTTCCACTTTAACTGGTCTAAAAGTACCTAAGCCAATATGTAAAGTAACATCAACGATTTCAACGCCTTTAGCTTTTAATTTTTCAAATATTTCTTCGGTAAAGTGGAAGCCCGCAGTTGGAGCGGCCGCACTACCTTCATATTTAGCGTACACAGTTTGATATCTATCGTTAGAGCATAATTGTTTAGCAATGTATGGAGGTAAAGGCATTTTACCTAATTGATCTAAGACTTCTAAGAAGATGCCTTCATAGATAAATTTAAAAACACGAAGACCTTCTTCTCTTTCTTCAATACATTCTGCGATGAGTTTTCCTTCACCAAAGTCCACTCTTGCGCCGACTTTTAAAGATTTAGCAGGTCTAGTTAGACATTCCCAGTTATCGCCTTCTAATTGCTTTAAAAGCAATAATTCACAGTGCGCTCCAGTTACTTCTTTAACGCCCAATAATCTAGCAGGAATGACTTTAGTGTTATTTCTCACTAAAACATCACCTTCATGTAAGTAGTCGACGATGTCATAAAAGTGTTTATCAGTATAAGTATGTTCATCCTTATTAACCACACAAAGACGGGAGTGATCTCTTTTTTCACTTGGTCTTTGGGCGATTAATTCTTCAGGAAGATAATAATCAAATAAATTAATGTTCATTAGAAGCCTCTTTCATCACTCATCACAAATGTGTAAGTGCCTTAAATATGCTTTTGTGTAGTTCTTGCAGCAGTAGCAATCACACTTATCATCTAATGGAGTAAAGTCTTCTTTATATTTCTCATTTTTGATGTTTACACGGCCATGACTTGTCATTAAAGCGCCATGTCTAGCAAGTCTAGTTGGTAAAACACAGTCAAACATATCAACGCCACGTAAGATACTGCCTAAGATGTAGTCAATGGAACCAATACCCATAACGTATCTTGGTTTATCTTCTGGTAAATATTTAATTGCGTAATCAATCATTTCAAAGAATTTATCTTTTGGTTCACCAATAGAAGTACCACCGATGGAATAACCTGGGAAATCCATTTTGACTAATTCTTCAGCGCACATTTTTCTTAAATCTTCATAGTCGCCACCTTGGACAATACCAAATAGAGCTTGGTCTTCTCTAGTGTGAGCATCTTTTCCACGCTTAGCCCATCTTAATGTTCTTTCAGTGGATTTCTTACAGTAGTTATAGTCCGCTGGCCAAGGAATGCATTCATCAAAAGACATAGCAATATCTGAACCAAGTTTTTCTTGAATGCCAATAGAAACTTCAGGTGAAAAGAATAATCTATCACCATTTAAATGGCTCTTAAATTCGACACCGTCTTCGGTAATTTTGCGATTTTCTGCGAGTGAGAAGACTTGGAAGCCACCACTATCTGTGAGGATTGGACCATCCCAGTTCATGAACTTATGAAGGCCACCCGCTTTAGCAACAACATCCGCTCCTGGTCTAATGGAGAGGTGATATGTATTACCTAAGATTGTACCCGCTCCCATTTGATGGAGTTCTTCTGGAGATAATGTCTTAACAGTGGCTAATGTACCAACAGGCATAAACATTGGTACTTCACAATCACCATGAGGGGTGAGTTTTTCATAACGGAGTTATTATAGATGAACTTTGAGTTATACTCAATAATCAAAAGCAATAGATAATTAAAACCATTTTCTTTATATATTTCGTAATATTTTACTTAATATATTGATACATTGAACTAGTTATATTAAAATTAATATAAGAAAGGAGGTAAAATATATGGCTACAATCCTCCCAGTATCCGACTTAAGAAACTACAACACAGTCCTCGAGCATGTTTCAGAAGGCACGCCGGTGTACCTTACTGTTAATGGCAGAGGTCGTTACATCATCAGAGA
>CACWSI010000082.1 GCA_902763555.1 uncultured Erysipelotrichaceae bacterium
AGAATTTCGTTCTTCATTATTTCGCGCGGGTTTCCGTAAAAAAAATAAAAACCATATTTTAATAGTATTGGGAGATATTTTTGACAGAGGCCCGGGTTCCAGAGACGTATATGACTATATTCGTTCTATTCCAAAAGAAAGAAGAATCTTGATTAGAGGCAACCATGAGCTTTTGTTAAGGGATGCCATAAAGAGTAGGGTTTTCTACGATACCGATTATCGTAATGGAACCTTAGGGACAATCATGCAGTTTACAGGTTGTGAATATGCGGATTGTGTCTATGATCCAGGTTTTGTTTGTGATGAATTTAAAAAGAATGAAATCTTGGACTGGATATTTGGTCCAGAGTGGCAAAACTATGCCGAAATCGGTAATTATATCTTTGTCCATAGTTGGATACCTGTAAGCATTGGAGACGGGTCAAAATATTATGACCTTGACCCAAATTCTAGATTGCAATATCGTTCTGACTGGCGAGAGGCTTCTCAACAAGATTGGGAAAAGGCAATGTGGTACAATCCTGTAATTTTGGCCAGTAAAGGCCTTAAGCCACAAGGATCTACTGTTGTCTGTGGTCATTGGCACACTTCTGACTTTAGAGTGATCCTAGATCACGATTATACAAATTATTCTAAAAATTACGATATTTACAGAGGGCATGGATGCATCGCACTCGATGCCACTACGGTTCGGAGCGGCTTCGTTAATGTCCTTGTATTAACAGAAGAAGAATTACACGAACCTACACATTGCGGTCATTGTCAAACGATCGCATTATTATTAAAAAAGAAAAACTTATCTTATGAAGAAGTTTATATTGACCCTACAAAACCTGAAGAAGTAAAAATTATTGCTGATATGGGTTTGAGAAGCGCACCCGCTTTAGTGGTCGATGGCAAAGTCATGGATTTTGTTACAGCGGGTAATTGGCTTAGGGGGCAATAATATGGATTCAGAAACATCTAAAAAAACTGCAATGATCGACTGTGACGAGTTGATCAATAAATACTTAAAATTAGCCGACTGGAGAGTGAAAGAAAACTCAACTGTTTCTTATTCTTTGGGCGGATTAATCTTGTCAAACAGCGGCGCTGTTACAGCAAATTATTGGCTCAGTGAAATCTATGATGAAGAAATTGCAGAAGCCCATAAAAATGCAGATATTCATTTACACGATTTGTCAATGTTAAGTGGATATTGTGCTGGTTGGTCATTAAAACAATTAATTCAAGAAGGTTTAGGTGGTGTTCCGGGTAAGATCACTTCAAGTCCAGCTTCTCACTTAAGCACTCTTTGTAACCAAATGGTTAACTTCTTAGGCATTATGCAAAATGAATGGGCAGGCGCTCAAGCCTTCTCCTCTTTCGATACATATTTAGCCCCATTTGTTAAGGTTGATCACTTAACATATAAAGAAGTTAAACAATGTATCTCCAATCATTTGTTTATGGCGTTAATACTCCTTCAAGATGGGGCACACAAGCTCCTTTCACAAATATTACTCTCGACTGGGTGGTTCCAGATGATTTAGCTTTCTTGCCTGCTATTGTCGGCGGTAAAGAAATGGATTTCACCTATGGCGACTGCGCCGAAGAAATGGCGATGGTCAATAAAGCTTTCATCGAAATTATGATTGAAGGCGATGCTAATGGCCGCGGATTCCAATATCCAATTCCAACATATTCAATTACAAAAGATTTTGACTGGTCAGAAACCGAGAATAATAAACTCTTGTTTGAAATGACCGCTAAATATGGTCTAAATATGGTACACCATACTTCTCTAACTACGTTAACTCCGATATGGAACCAAGCGATGTTAGAAGTATGTGCTGCCGTTTAAGACTCGACTTAAGAGAATTAAGAAAGAAATCTGGTGGTTTCTTCGGTTCTGGTGAAAGCACAGGATCTATCGGTGTCGTTACCATTAATATGCCAAGAATTGCTTATTTAGCGACCGATGAACAAGATTTCTATCAACGTTTGACACATATGATGGACATTGCTGCCCGCAGTCTAAAAGTAAAGCGTGATACTGTCACTAAATTAATGGATGCTGGCTTATATCCATATACAAAGAGATATTTAGGCAACTTCAATAACCACTTCTCCACTATCGGTTTAGTTGGTATGAACGAATGTTGTTTAAATGCTAAATGGTTAAACAAAGATCTTACTCATAAAGAAGCACAAGTCTTCACAAAAGACGTCCTTAATTTTATGAGAAACAAACTTTCTGACTATCAAGAATTATATGGTGACTTATATAACTTAGAAGCCACCCCAGCGGAATCTACAGCCTATCGTTTAGCAAAACATGATAAGGCTAGATATCCAGACATTATAACAGCGAGTAAAGAAGGAAGAACTCCTTATTATACTAATTCTTCTCATTTACCAGTTGGTTTCACAGATGATATTTTTGCGGCATTAGATATT